>CAIVZW010000155.1 GCA_903910495.1 uncultured beta proteobacterium | reverse complement strand
GTAAGCAGATAACCGCCGGTGGGCGCTTCCCAGTCGAGCATTTCGCCGGCGCAGAAGATGCCCGGCAGCCTGCGGATCATCAGGTGTTCATCGAGCGCTTCAAAAAGAATGCCACCGGCACTGCTGATGGCTTCGTCGAGCGGGCGCGGCGCGATCAGGCGCAGCGGCAGCGCCTTGATGGCCATGGCCAGTTGGTGCGGGTCGGCAAAGACTTCAGGCGGGAGGCATTCATGCAGCAGCGCCGTCTTCACACCCTTGAGACCCAGACGGCTTTGCAGGTGGCTGGACAGCGAACGCGAGCCGCGTGCTCGCGCCACCTCGTCGATTACCCGCGACAGATCGTGGCCGGGCAGCAGGTCGAGTGTAAGAACGGCGTTTCCCGTCTGCTCGATGCGCTCGCGCAAGGCTGCGGAGAAAGCGTAGATCAGGCCGCCTTCGACGCCGTTTTCGGTGATCACGAATTCGCCCTGTCGCCGGCATATCATGCCGCCGGCACCGGTGAAGGATGCGGCCACGGGCTTGACCGGCTGGCCGGCAAAACGTACGCGCAGATGCTCGCTCCAGCCCACGTCGAAGCCGCAGTTGGACGGGCGCAGCGGCGCCACCGGGACACCAGCGCCTTCGAGCAAGCTGACCCAACGCCCGTCCGAACCGAGCTTTGACCAGCTGCCGCCACCCAGTGCCAGGACGAGCGTATCGGTCTCGACACGTTTTTCACCGTCCGGGGTGGCGAAACGTAGTGCATATCTGCCGTCGGTCTGCTGTTCGATGCCGCACCAGCGATGGCGGACGTGAAAGCGCACCGCGGCTTCACGCAGGCGGTGCAGCCAGGCGCGCAGTAGCGGCGCGGCCTTCATGCCGGCGGGGAAAACCCGGCCGGATGAGCCGACAAAGGTGTCTATCCCCAGCCCGTGAATCCATTCGCGCAACGCTTCGGGGCCGAAGGCATCGAGCAGTGGCGCGATGTGCTCGGCGCGTGCGCCGTAGCGGGCGCGGAACGCGGCTGCCACTTCGGAATGGGTGATGTTCATGCCGCCCTTGCCGGCCATCAGGAACTTGCGGCCGAGCGAGGGCATGGCATCGTAAAGATCAACCCGGAAGCCTGTACGGGCAATCACTTCGGCGGCCATCAGGCCGGCCGGTCCGCCGCCGATGATGGTGACTGTTGTCGTCTGCGGCATATCCGCGCTCAGACCGTAGCCCGGCGCGCCGGGCCGCTCAGCCGCGCGCCAAGGCAGTTCAGGCCAAGCGCCGGAAGCGCCGCCTGCAGGCGTTCGGGACTGGCGGTGGCGAGCAGGGTCAGCCGGCCCTGGCCCTGTGCGCAAGCCCCGGCGAGACGCACACACTGGCGGGCGACGGCATCGGCAACGTCGACCAGCAGCGCACGGCCGGCAACGATGGGTTCAAGCAGCGGCGCGAGGAAGGCGTAGTGCGTGCAGCCAAGCACGATCCGGTCGGCTCCTGCATCGAGTACCGGTGCCAGATGCCGGCGCGCGGTTTCGGCAAAACCGGGGTCGTCAAGATGCAGCGTTTCGACCCGGGTGGCCCAGCCGGGGCAGGGCAGGACGTCGACCCGCAGCGTTCCCGCATGCTCGCGGATGAGGCGCGCCAGCCGTTCGCTGCGTGCGGTTGAACTGGTTGTCAGCACGGCGATGTGGCCGCTCATTGAAGTTGCAACGGCCGGTTTGACGCCCGGCTCGACACCGACCACCGGGATAGCGGGCAAGGATTTGCGCAGCGCGGCAACGGCCGCCGCCGTGGCCGTGTTGCAGGCGACGACGATCAGCGTGCAGCCGTGATCGACAAGATGGCGCCCGATGTTCAGCACGCGCTCGCGAATGAAATGGTCGTCTTTTTCACCATAGGGAACATGCGCCGTATCAGCCAAATAGACAAGGTCGGCGTGAGGCAAGGCGCTGGCGATAGACGCCAGAACCGAGAGGCCGCCGAGTCCGCTGTCGAAAATTCCAATCATGCGATAAAGGTGTAGATTACATTGAACAAGAAAAATAGCCGGCACAGGGCCGGCTATTCATTGATGGCTCAAATGGCCTAGTGCTTGTTGCCGAAGAGGATGGAAACCGGGATCTTGCCGATCTTTTCGCACCATTCCTTCGGACCGGTGGTGTGCACCGAGGTGCCGTTTGAATCAACCGCCACGGTCACCGGCATATCCTGCAGATCGAACTCGTAGATGGCTTCCATGCCCAGGTCGGCAAAACCGACGACCTTCGATGCCTTGATCGCCTTGGCCACCAAGTAGGCGGCACCGCCGACGGCCATCAGGTAGGCCGACTTGTTGTCCTTGATCGCCTCGATGGCTACGGGGCCACGCTCGGACTTGCCGACCATCGTGATGAGGCCGGTCTTTTCCAGCATCATGCGCGTGAATTTGTCCATGCGCGTGGCCGTCGTCGGGCCGGCC
>CAIVZW010000154.1 GCA_903910495.1 uncultured beta proteobacterium | reverse complement strand
CGATCACACAGGCGTTTAACGCTGTCACACCCGAAGATGCTCAAGGGTGGTTTTTGTCGTGCGGCATTACGGTTTCTCAATCGTGAAATGCTCTAGTCCGTCTCTTTTTGGATAGAAGACCTTTAAGCCACGATCCTCCATTGCCGTTATCAGTCGGCTATTCAGCTCACGCTCGGCTACGCTGAAAAATGGCGCAGCGAAATAAACGTCATACTTCACGTTCGCGCCCCCTGGTCAACTCTTTAAGCCGAAGATGAAGATCAAACTCTGTGTAAGCGCCTAAGTGAATTGTCTTTGCTACATTTCGCACGACCTGCGCAAGGCTGCGCCCACACGTCGATATCTCCGTTACTGCACTGTTTGGCATCTTGTACAGATCTCTTAGTGTCTGTTGCTGACAATCCAAGTACTCTTCTGTTGCCTCTAAGTGGCGATGTTTTGCTCGTGCGAGAAGCTCGCCTCCAGTAGCGGATAAGAAAATCACGTGCCCCTTCGCTAGACGACGAGGAGAAGCTTGAGGGGCCATAGTGTCTATATGTTCTCGCGCACGAGCCGATCTTGCTTCATCCCCGGTAAATGCCAATGGGTCAATTGGTGATCTGTCACAGATTATTAGTCCATCGATTGTCGCCCCGATTTTGAAGTCCTTCTTTCTGAATTGCTGAGAAACCCACCTATCGACCTCAGCCCTTTCTTCTGGACTCAAATCTACATGTGCCTTTGCAAGGACATCCGGCTTAGGATCAACCCACTCCCCAAGCCAGCAAAGACTCTTCATCTTCTGTACAGCGCTAGACTTCCCTGCGCCAACGGCGCCAGTGATGTAGTAGATCTGCTTTACATCTATTCCAAGTCTGTCAGCAGCCTCTGCGTATTCGTCGTCGCCACACGCCAACAGGCGCCCGAATGAAGCGAACTCGCAACTGGTAAGGTGTAGTGTGATGATCCCGTATACCTCGAAGTTAACCTCCTGCTCCTCTCGCATTGCGTCCGGAGTCGGAAGAGTTTCGCAATGCTTTAACCAATAATGCACATGGCCTGGATTGAGGTATGTATTTTGCCTAAGCAAATGCTTGAGCGTCGGATCATCTAAAGATAGGCCAAGAAGCAGCGAGGTGTAGCGCGACAAATGAGATATCAAAGTTGAATAGTGGCCATGCATTGACTGAATTAGTTGATCCGCAAATTCACCTTCAGCAAATACGATTTGGTCGCTATAACCATCAATGAGCTTCTTTGGCAAAAAGCCATTTGGATGATAAATCACTCCTTTGGATCGCTGGTACTGTGTTGATGGGTCCCATACGGTCTCGTAAACACGCTCATTTCTACTCGATTGCTCAGTCGCGAAAGTGCTGGCAAGCATTCTTTCAATACAGTCATCAAAATTGTAATTGATTGTTAGTGGAGATTCCTTAATGACACTTAGAAATGTTCCAAGATATGGATGTTCTTGGAGCTCGCTATCGGATTTTGTGCCGCTATATAGGCAACGTTGAACTATTGATATCCATTTGTGCTTGGCGACTCGCTCGGCGGCAGCGTCGATTGGATTTGTTGTTCCAGCGCTAGATCTTTGTAGATGCTGAATTAGCACCTGCGTTCGAAATGCGAGACTCTGACCAGATGCTGGCGCTACGTAATCGCTAAACTCAGGCTGCTGCTCTATTCGATCAATCAGCTCTTTCCAGTCGGGGAAGCCAAAATTTTTCGAAACACCCGCGCCAAGAAACAGTGCAATTCGGTCTGAGCGCTTTCGCTCACGAAGATGACACAGCGCTCTTTCGTGCCGACTCATCACTTGCATGTCTTCGTATTTCAATGTAGACACTGCGGCCTCTTTCTAAGGTAACGAATTGATTCGCATTCAAAACTGATTTTGGCAATTAACACTGGCATCTAACAAGTTGGTTGATTGAGCAAAATCGTAGAGCAGGTAACTACCTTATATCCTGCCTAAAAGTCAAAGATGTAATGCCTTGTTAGTTTGCGAACGGCTTGCAGAATTGCAGAAGGTTAGGCATTCTGTGCGGCCTTATGGAAACGATTAAAACAATCATGACGCGCCGGAGCATCCGGAAATTTGAAAATACGCCGGTGACGGAGGCGCAGATTAAAATTCTGCTCGAAGCGGCGATGAATGCGCCGAGCGCCGGTGACGGTCGGCCGTGGCATTTTGTGGTGACAACCGACCGCGTAAAGCTCGACGCGCTGGCCGAGGCCTTGGATGAAGGCAATCCGATGTTTAAGCAGGCGCAGGCCGCTGTATTGATCTGTCTGGACGAGTCGCTTGAAAAATTTAAGGGCTTTGGTCCGCAGGATTGTTCCTGCGCGGCGCAGAATCTGCAGCTTGCCGCGCATGAGTTGGGGCTGGGCACGGTCTGGATCGCCGTAATCGGCGTGCCGCCGCGCGTTGCCGGCTGCCGCAAAGTACTTGGGGTCCCGGAACATATCACTCCGTTTGCACT
>CAIVZW010000153.1 GCA_903910495.1 uncultured beta proteobacterium | reverse complement strand
TTTCCAGTGGAAACTCACAGCACTCCCAATAACCGCCGGTATTATGTGCCATCCAGCGCCGGCGCTGTCCCCAAAGTCCATCGACGACTACGCCATTATCAGTAGAAGGCGCGTGCAACATTGGACCTTTATATTCGCAACCACCGGCAGGTCGAAAATCAACACCCAGAGCCTGCCGCAATCCTTCGGTATCATCTGCCGCAAGACCAAAATGCTGTTTCAACCGGGCATCTATTCCCGGATTAGCCATATAATTAATCGGCACCCGGTCAGTTTCCCGGTGCGCGAAAGACATTAATACACGTTCTTTAGAAGTCATAATTATTTATCATACTTTATAAGTGACTTTACCATTTATTTTCCATCCAGTCGAAAATCCTGTGCCGGATTGATAATGACAAACCTTGGATGGAAATTCCATCTGCCACGGATTGCGCCGGCCGGGGCCGGATCCTTATCAGAAAGCGACCAGACCATGGCTACGCCGTGGAGCTTACCATCGGCGCCAGCCGCCAGGCTCTGCAGTTCGCATACCCGACGACCATCCTCCACAATGATCGGACCATGGTGCGTGATAGTACCGGTATCAAGGTCATAACTCATCAGGTGCGCCATCGACGACCAGGCGGCATGAGACGCGTAATAGATGCGCCGTCCCAAAACCGCCAACCCCAGGCTGCCGTTGCGCGCCTTCTTGCCGGGATAGGCGAAAGAACCCAGTCCCTCCACGGTTCCGAATGTCGCCTTCGCGTCTGCAGACGACCGGAATCGACAAAGGAATTCGTCATTACCGCGCACCCCATACCAACAGGCGCCGACCTGATCCCAAACCATCCGTTCCAGACGGGTCGACTCCCACACAGCATTGGAGACACTCGAAGGACCACTGGGCTGGGCAAAGGCCGGATCATGTGGTACCCGGGTCTGGAGGGTGGAAATCGTCTTTGTCTCAGGGTCATAGCACCGGATCTCACCATTGAGATTACTGCCATAGACCACGCCATTCGAGTCGCAGATCAGCGTCCTGGGCTGCCACTCGCAACCATCGGCCTCAAGCCGGCCGGCCTCGACAACCACACCCATCTTTAGGTCGTAATAATAGAGCATTCCCTGCTGCTGAAGGGCGTAAAGGCGCTCACGGCGCGAATCCATAACGGCGGCCGCAAAACCCCAATGACTATCGGGATCAGCAACCATACCCAAATCCTCGAGCTTACCCGTCGCGAGGGTATAGGCGAGAAAGTGGCCGCCTGGATAGCGGCGAGGTGTCGCTGATTGGGCCGGACTGGTAACTGTATAGAGCTTGCCCTGGTGCTCGAAAAGATTCGACCGAACCACGTGTTGCACCGGCAGCTGTTCAGTTGGAAGAAGGTCGTTACACCATGTGCCGACGTCAGCCAGGTGTTTAACCATGCGACTATTCGAATCGAAACAGTAGAACTGTGCAGCATGTCCCGGCGCATGGCTGGAAACGAAGAAATAAGTCTTGCCGTCACTTGCGGCGATGATCCCCTGCCAAGGGCAATCAACAAAACTCTGGGGCAACGAAAATGATGTCCCCTGCACATGCGCGGCGGCATATTCTGTAACCTTGAACGGCTCAATAAAACTCAATGTTTGAGAGGCGGGTGTCACTGCAGACGGCGTCTTCTGCTTGATAATCCGATCAAGCTGCGCGAGAAACGCCGCATCCGGTTTCGCCTGTGCGCGTTCTGCTGCCATTACGGTCTCAGCGGCAGCACGCACGCGCGAGTCATTGAACCACAATGTGCCGACCCCGGCAAAACCGTTTGCGATCATTGTGGTGAATTCCGTCCGCGTCTTCCCGGCAACGCTCAGCAGCGGCAGCAGGAAGTCGAGTATTGCGTCTTTGTCAGCAGGTTCCACCCCGGGCCGCGTCTGCAGCCAGCGTACCGCGCTCAGGCGCTCCGCATCAGACCGGGCAGGATCGCATACGATTGCGACCAACCGTTTCGTGGCCTCCTTCTGCGACACGCAGGAGAGCAGGCTCAAGTAATTGGACAAAATGTCGGGATGCTGCTGGAAGTAGTCATCCAGGTAGCGCAAACTCTCATGAGACGTCCGGTCAAACGCTGCGCCAATCGGGCCGGCC
>CAIVZW010000152.1 GCA_903910495.1 uncultured beta proteobacterium | reverse complement strand
CGATCTCCTTCAGGCCGACGCGCCTCCGATTCCTGTCGGGCTGAAGGCCGACCCACATCGCCAGCCCGCCAAGGATCAGCGCGATGATGGTGATGTGCGATCCAACGTCTCGGCGCGGAACTGACGCCTGAGACGTGCGACCAGGGTCTTCTGACCCTGAATCAGCAGAACCGGTTCCAGTATCATCGAAATCGCCATGACGCCGAACGAGCCCCAGACGTAGATGCCGTGGTTGCCCATGGCCAGAAAATCGGAAAAACTGTTCCAGAACATTGCTTACTCCTTGCCCGCCAATTCGTCACGCACCCAGTCGGTGTGCCGTTCGCGTTCCAGTATGATCATTCTGGCCCGCATCAAGGCCACGGCGATGGCGTACATCCAGCAGGCCAGCGCACAGAGCAGCATGCCCCAGAGCATGGTCGCGGCCATCGAAGGTGATTTGGTCAGACTGACCGACGAACCCTGATGCAGGGTGTTCCACCACTTGACCGAAAAATAAATGATCGGGACGTTGACCACGCCGACCAGCGCCAGAATGGCCCCGGCCTTGTCGGCGCGGCGCGGGTCGTCAATCGCCGACTGCAGGGCGATGAATCCGACGTAGAGGAAGAGCAGGATCAGCTCCGAGGTCAGGCGGGCATCCCATACCCACCACGTACCCCACATCGGCTTGCCCCACAGCGCGCCTGTCCATAGCGAGAGAAACGCAAAAAGCGCCCCGGTCGGCGCCAGTGCCGTGGCCATCATGCCCGACAGGCGGAAATTGAAGGCCAGCCCGAGCCCGGCCCAGAAGGCCAGCACCAGATAGATGAACATCGACATCCACGAGGCCGGCACGTGCAAAAAGATGATGCGATAGCCCTCACCCTGCTGCGCGTCGGTCGGCGCCACCAGAAAACCGATATACAGTCCGGCAATGCCGAAGATCGCCGCCAGCGCCCAGAACCACGGAATCATCCTGCCGGCGAGCGGATAGAAGGCCTGCGGGCTGGCAAATTTGAACCAGTTGATCAGTTTGTTGCTCATTCCAAAGCTATCCGTAAAGCCGCCGCCGTTGGCCACGGGGCAAAAAACACGCCGCCCAGCGCCAGGGCGCCAAGCAGCGACAGATGGGCTTGCGCCCCCAATCCGGTGACCGTCGCATCAACGGCGCCGGCGCCAAAAATCAGCACCGGAATATACAAGGGCAGCACCAGCAGCGACAGTAGCACACCGCCGCCGCGTACGCCCAGCGTCAATGCCGCGCCGATGGCGCCGATACCGGACAGCGCCGGCGTACCGATGAGCAGCGAAAAGCTCAGCACCCACAGCGCATCGCTGGCCAGATCGAACTGAAGTCCCAGCACCGGAGCCAGCAGCGCCAGCGGCAGACCCGAAACCAGCCAGTGCGCGAGCACCTTGCCGAGAACGATCAGGCCCAGCGGCTGTGGCGCCAGCGCCAGTTGCTCCAGCGTGCCGTCGCGATGGTCATCGGCAAACAGGCGCGGCAATGACAGCATGGTGGACAGCAAGGCGGCGACCCACAGCACTCCCGGTGCCAGCTTGCGTAGCAGTTCGGGTTCTGGCCCGACTCCCAGCGGAAACAGGCTGACCACGATGATGAAAAAGAACAGCGCTGAAACGATATCCGTCCGGCGACGCATGGCCAGACGCAGGTCTCTGGCAATAATGGCGTGAATAAGTTTCAACATTCCGCTAATCCAGGCGCAATTCACGAATGACACCGGCCTGCACCTCGACCGCCTGATGTGTGGTCAGCACCGCCAGCCCGCCACGCTGCAGATGGGCGCCAATCAAACCGGCAACCAGGTCAATAGCCGCGCTATCCAGCGCCACGTAGGGCTCGTCGAGCACCCACAGCGCCCGCCGCTCATTGACCAGCCGCGCCAAAGCCACGCGCCGCTTCTGCCCCTGCGAGAGGTAGCGGCAGGCCAGATCCTCGCGACCGGCCAGGCCGACCCTTTCCAGTGCGTTGAGGGCGTCGTCGTCGTCGAGATCTTCGCCGGCCAATCTGGCCGAAGCCAGCAGGTTTTCCAGTGGCGTCAGTTCTTCCTTGATGGCGTTGTGGTGCCCGAGGTAACACAGCTCACGACGGTAATCTTCGCCAAGTTTGCCGATCAATTCGCCGCGCCAGCGGATCTCACCGGCCACCGGGTGCGCAAGGCCACAGAGGATGCGCAACAAACTGGTTTTTCCGGAGCCGTTTCTGCCTTGCAGATTAAGCAGCTCACCGCCATCCAGCCGGAATCCGATACCGGCGAAAAGGCTTCGTTCGCCACGTACGCATTCAAGTCGGGATATTTCAAGCATGCAGGAAATTCCGGGTAAGTCGCAAAAAAAGGCAGAGCTGTATTGTGCAGCAGCAAGTTTAGCTTTTGATTGACCCAAATCATACTTTCCGATTCAAGGCAGCAATTTGGCGTGTTTCCACACCTGTCGCGGGACATGCACGAAAAAGCCGCTCCGGGGAGCGGCTTTTTCGTGTCGAGCTATCATCAGTAATTCAGCTTGAGCTTGTTGAGTTGATCTATGGTCACCCCTGGAACGTCTCCGCGTGCTTTCATGCGATTAAGGTTCCAACCACCCTCACCCACCCAGGCTTTGATGATGGCGAGGTTGGTATTACGCTCGGCGTCGGTTTCGCCCAAGTGCTTGTACATGTTGCCGGGCTTGCCACCCGCAATCGGATTGGTGCCATCGTCAAGGCGGCGCATGAAAGCACCGGTACCGGGGTAAGCCACAAGAACCACGAGGTGTTCGTAGGTATCCAGTCGGGGGCCGACTTTCTCTTTTTTCCACTTTTCTTCGTTGAGCTTGAAATCGGCATAGCTGGGTGCTTCGGGCGCGGCGTGGCACTCGTTACAATACTTTTTCATCACCGGCTCGATATCTTTTCGATATGACACATCCTGTTGTGCCATGGCCGGGGTGATCATTGCTGCAAAGAGGGTGGCAGTCACCAGTCCAAGTTTCATCAGTGTTCTCCTTCGGGTAAAAATCAGGTTCCCGCCTCGTTGAATAGTCCGGCAAGGCCAAGGCCATCGGGTTCTTTGTGCACAATACCTGAGAATGGGAAATTCAATGACCTCAAAATACCGAAAAAGTTCCCCCGGCTCAGCCGGGGGATGGTTACTGATTCTGGGCTGGATTGAGGATAGATAACTGTTGCTTCATTGGCCTTTTACTTGCGTGTATATTGTCTGTTTGAGGGCGAGGTGCCGAAAGCGGCATCTGATTCGAACTGAAATAAATGCAGAGGATTGAATGCAACTACGACTGCACAAGATACTTGCGCTAAACGCGGCACTGCTGTTTGCCACGGCGATTATTTTTCCTGCCCAAGCGCAAGACAAGCCCGCCCCCGCGCTAACGCCCGAGCAGATCGAAAAGATCGCCAAAGCCAACAACGCGTGCCTGGCCTGCCACAGCGAAACCGGTATCGCGCATCCGCCCAAAGAAGGCCTGGACCTCAAGAAACTGCGCGGTTTGCTCAAAGATCCCGAATCCTTCAAAGGCTCCGATCACCAGCGGCTGGCGTGCACCAAGTGCCATAACGAAGGCTACGACGATCACCCGCATGCCGCCAATGCCAAAGAGTCGACCAGCACCTGT
>CAIVZW010000151.1 GCA_903910495.1 uncultured beta proteobacterium | reverse complement strand
TTCCGACGAGAATCACTTTGTTGACCGAAGCCATGTTGCCTCCATGAAGAATGTTCGAAATACGGATTATAAAGACTTATGCCGTTTGCCGCTGCCCGCGTAGCGGGGGTTGAATCATTGAAATGGCCAACACTAGCCAGATCAGCGCCAGAGCGCTACACACCATGAACACGGCATCGCCACTAACATTCTGCACCAGCCAGCCGCCCAGCCAGCCCCCGCAGAACAGGCCGGCCGCCTGCGTGGTGTTGTAGATACCGAGCGCCAGACCACGCAGATGTGCCGGGGCAAAGCGGGAAACCAGCGAAGGCAGCGTTGCTTCGAGGATATTGAAGGCCACAAAAAAGGCGAGCACCAGAAAGACCAGAAACGGGAAACTTTCCCGACCGAAGATGAAACCCACCTCGGTCAGCAGCAAGAGGGCAATCGCACCGACAAAGACCTGTTTCACCCGTCCCTGACGCTCGGCATAAATGATCGCCGGCACCATCAGCACAAAGGAAGCCAGTACCGCTGGCAAATAAACCTTCCAGTGACCAGAGAGCGGCAAGTTGCCGATCGTCTTAAGTGCGGATGGAACGACGATGAACATCGCCATCTGCATCAGATGCAGCGAAAATATGCCGAAATTCAAGCGCAAGAGTTGCGGATCAAGCAGCGTTTTTGCATTGGAAACATCCTGTAAGCGGATAATGGGCGGTGCCGGGGGAACCACGTGGGTCACCACACCGATGGCGGCAAGCGACAGCACTCCGGTCAGCGCAAACAGGCCTGAGAGACCGACCAGGGCATAGAGCATCGGTGCCGCAACCAGCGAACCGGCAAAGACCAGACCGATCGACGAGCCGATCATGGCCATGACCTTGGTGCGATGCTGTTCGCGCGTCATATCGGCGGCCAGCGCCGTCACCGCCGCCGAAATTGCGCCTGCGCCCTGCAGGATACGCCCGGCAATGACCCAGTAGAGGTCAGTTGCCAGCGCCGCCACAAAACAACCGGCGGCAAAAAGAATCAGCCCGAAAACAATTACCGGCTTGCGCCCGAAGCGGTCGGACGCTACACCAAACGGAATCTGGAAGATTGCCTGAGTGAGCCCATAAGCGCCCAATGCAATACCAACAAGCGTGAAGTTATCACCCCCCGAAAGATTCTGCGCGGCCACGGAAAACACCGGCAGGATCAGGAACAGACCGAGCATGCGCAGGGCAAAGATCGAGGCCAGGCCGATTCCGGCGCGGCGCTCCGCGGACGTCATCGGGTCATGGGTTGGAGATAACATCAGGTCGACACCGATCAACAGAGGAAAAACGGAACGAGTAGGGCTTTGAGCGGTCGTAATTGCCTACGGATTTGCGTATATTAACAGGTTTGCATCAGCCCTCAGGCAACGCTCCCCAATGGATGAACTTCGAGAAATCAGGATTCGCGGTGCGCGCACGCATAACCTTAAAAACATCAATCTTGATCTGCCACGCAACCGGCTGATCGTGATTACCGGACTCTCCGGTTCGGGCAAATCTTCGCTGGCTTTTGACACGCTATATGCCGAGGGGCAGCGGCGCTACGTCGAATCCCTGTCGGCCTATGCCCGGCAGTTTCTGCAACGCATGGACAAGCCGGATGTCGATCTGATCGAAGGGCTCTCGCCGGCCATTTCCATTGAACAGAAAGCAACCAGCCACAATCCGCGTTCGACTGTCGGTACCGTCACCGAAATCCACGATTATTTGCGCCTGCTCTTTGCCCGTGCCGGCACCCCCTACTGTCCCGAACATCAGCGGCCGCTGGATTCACAAACCGTCTCGCAGATGGTCGATCACGTACTGGCACTGCCTGCCGAAACCAGGCTGATGATCCTGGCGCCCGTTGTTGCCAATCGCAAGGGCGAGCAACTTGAACTCTTTGGCGAACTGCGCGCGCAGGGCTTCGTTCGCTTGCGCGTCGATGGAAAGATCTACGAAATCGACGCGTTGCCCAAACTGGCCAAGACGCACAAGCATACCGTCGATGTTGTCGTTGACCGCCTCAAGATTCGTGACGACATGCGCCAGCGCCTCGCCGAATCGTTTGAAACCGCGCTGCGCCATGCCGATGGACGGGCCATCGCCTATGAGATGGATACGGAGAAGGAACACCTCTTCTCGGCCAAGTTTTCCTGCCCGGTATGCTCGTATTCGCTGCAGGAACTTGAACCGCGCATCTTCTCGTTCAACAACCCGATGGGCGCCTGCCCGACTTGCGACGGCCTTGGCGTCATCCAGTTCTTCGACCCCAAACGCATCGTCGCCCAGCCGGATCTGTCACTGGCCGCCGGTGCCATTCGCGGCTGGGATAAGCGCAACCAGTTCTACTTCCAATTAATTACCTCGTTGGCAGCGCACTATGGTTTTGACGTTGAGACCCCATTTTCAAAGCTCCCGGAAGGTATCCAGAAGATCATTCTGTATGGCTCGGGGCGCGAAACGATCGCGTTCATCTACCTCAACGAGCGCGGCAGCAAATCGATGCGCGAGCATGCCTTCGAAGGCATCGTCTGCAACTTCGAACGCCGCTACAAGGAAACCGATTCGCTGGCCGTGCGCGAGGAACTCGCCAAACTGATCAGCAACAAGGTCTGCCCGAGTTGCGAGGGCGCGCGCCTGCGTGAAGAGGCGCGTAACGTGCGCATCGGTTCGCAGGCCGACGCGCTCAACCTGCACGAAATCAGCCGCCTGCCTCTGGAGCAGGCTCGCGAGCATTTCCTGAACCTGCAACTCATCGGCAACAAGGCGCAGGTCGCCGAAAAAATACTCAAGGAAATCACCAGCCGCCTGCAGTTCCTGATCAACGTCGGCCTCGACTATCTGTCGCTCGACCGTTCGGCGGAAACGCTCTCCGGCGGCGAAGCGCAGCGTATCCGCCTCGCCTCGCAGATCGGTTCGGGTCTGACCGGTGTCATGTACGTTCTCGATGAACCCTCGATCGGTCTGCACCAGCGCGATAACAACCGCCTGCTGAAAACGCTCAAGCAACTGCGCGACATCGGCAACACGGTGATCGTCGTCGAGCACGACGAAGATGCCATCCGCAGCGCTGATTATGTCGTCGACATCGGCCCAGGCGCGGGAGTACACGGCGGTTTTATCGTCGCCGAAGGAACGCCCGTTGATGTAGCCAACAATCCGGTATCAATGACCGGCGATTACCTGTCCGGCCGGCGCCGTATCGAAGCCCCCGGCACACCCCGCCAGCCCGACCCGGCGCGCCAGTTGCGGTTGACCGGCGCGCGTGGCAACAATCTCAAGAACGTCACACTGGAACTGCCGGTTGGACTGTTCATCTGCATCACCGGTGTTTCCGGTTCCGGCAAATCGACGCTGATCAACGACACGCTCTACGCTGCCGCCGCACGTCACCTCTACGGCTCGACAGCAGAACCCGCCGAGTATGACGAGATCGTCGGCCTCGACCATTTCGACAAAGTGATCAACGTCGATCAGTCACCGATCGGACGCACGCCGCGCTCCAACCCGGCCACCTACACCGGATTACTAACCCCGATAAGAGAACTCTTTGCCGGCGTGCCGGAATCGCGTTCGCGCGGCTACGGCCCCGGCCGCTTCTCGTTCAACGTCAAGGGCGGGCGTTGCGAGGCCTGCCAGGGAGACGGCGTGATCAAGGTCGAGATGCACTTCCTGCCCGACATCTACGTCGCCTGCGACGTCTGCCACAGCAAACGCTACAACCGCGAAACGCTCGAAGTGCATTACAAAGGCAGGAACATTCACGAGATCCTGCAAATGACTGTCGAGCAGGCCCGCGAATTTTTCGATGCCGTGCCGGTTGTCGCGCGCAAGTTACAAACACTGGTTGACGTCGGCCTCTCCTACATCACTCTTGGCCAAGCCGCCACCACACTCTCCGGAGGGGAAGCGCAACGCGTAAAACTTGCGCTTGAACTCTCGAAACGCGACACCGGCCGTACGCTCTACATTCTCGACGAACCGACTACCGGCCTGCATTTTCAGGATATCGAGATGCTGCTCAAGGTGCTGCATCGGCTGGCCGATCACGGCAACACGGTGGTCGTTATCGAACACAATCTGGATGTAATACGAACAGCGGACTGGATCGTCGACCTTGGGCCCGAAGGCGGTGACGGCGGCGGGCGCATTCTTGCAGCAGGTACGCCAAAGGTCATAGGCAATACGGCGGGAAGCCATACCGGCCGATTCCTGAAACCGCTGCTGGCACGAATAAAATCGCGCTCCGGCCACGGCAAGCCTTGCTGATCAACAAGAAAAACAACAGAATTTTTAACTTCTTTTCAATTTCCATGCTCAACCCCCTTCACAGCGAGCGTACGAAATGTAAGAATTGTCTCCGAGTACCACTACGGCTCTCAACAATCTACAACAGGAGATACTATGAACAAGTCTGAATTGATCGATGCAATTGCTACTCGTACCGAACTGTCCAAGGTTGCTTCCGGCAAAGCTCTGGATGCCGTTATCGAAACAATCGTTCAGGCTGTTGCCAAGGGTGACGGAGTAAGCCTCGTTGGTTTTGGTTCCTTCAAAGCCGCTGCTCGTGCTGCCCGCGAAGGCAAGAACCCGAAGACCGGTGAGAAGATCAAGATCGCCGCAACCACCGTGCCGAAATTCTCTGCCGGTGCAACCTTCAAAGCTGCAGTTGCCACGGCCAAGGGCAAAAAGAAAAAGTAATCTGTTTCCTGATAAACAAAAAAAGGCCTGCACAAGCGCAGGCTTTTTTTTGTTAACTTATGCAGAATTGATACATGAACCGGGCCCTCAGACACCCCCATCAATTGACGCAACCTGGCGACCCGCGTAGAATTTCGGGTCAATGGGGGCGTAGCTCAGTTGGGAGAGCGATTGGTTCGCAATCAATAGGTCCGCGGTTCGATCCCGCGCGTCTCCACCAGTAATACCAAGGCTTGCAGCGATGCGGGCTTTTTTCATTTATGGGGCGGGGTTACGCCAGGGTTACATCTCCCATAAAATCAGGCACAAAAAAAGAACAAAAATCAATTTTGAGGACCGGAATTAAGCATGGAACAAAGCAGGCGAGTGCATCTGAAGGACAAGCTAGATATGGCCGAGAACCTGATGGCGGCTGACCACCAGCAGTCTAATCGACTTGTCTTCAAAATGATCGAACTAAGTAGCACTCCCATCATACGTTTCCAGATATTTAACGAACTGCTTG
>CAIVZW010000150.1 GCA_903910495.1 uncultured beta proteobacterium | reverse complement strand
GTCAGCGATCCCCTCGTCGCCGCTATGAATTCCTTCTCCCTGTCTCGCCACCGATGAAAGGCTCTCTCGCCCAATCCATGGTTCGCACAGTATTCCCTCTGCTTCAGCCCACTTCGACACCAATTCTCAACGTGCTCCCGCCAGAATTCCGGCCCGTGTCTCGTCGCCATTGCTCGCGCCCTCGGAAAAAGCGCCAACATCGCACGACGTCACCCGTTCAGTACAGATGGTGGGGTTGGACGCTTACCTTAGTTCCTCAACTCAATACGGACGCTAAGAATCGCGCGCTATTCAATGATCTCTGATTCGTTGAAGGTTTTTTCCCATGATCAGTGAAAAATCTCAGTTGAGGATTTTTTCAACACATTACACATCAAGCAGATCGGTCAGCCACCGGCTGATGGGAAGATAACAGAATCCAGCGTCAACGGAAGTTCGGGCTTAGGCTCGTGCCAAACAGTTGTGAAAAATCGCAGCATTCGTGGGCGAGCATCACAATCGGTGGAATCAATGAACTCTTATTCTCCCACCGATACATCGCGACATAGGTTGTTTCCGGCAAACTTGGTGTGGATTCAATTTCCTCGAGCAGACCTGCATTGACCATACCACTCAGGCATTCCTTTGGAAGGTAGCTGATTCCAAGTCCGGAAACGGTCATTCCCAACATCGCTAACAAGCTATCGCAGGTAATACTAGACTTTGGGCTAAAACCCATTTTTTTGAACCAGCTTCCATATAGAAGGCCTGTTCCAGACATATTGCCTTGTGTCAGCAACTGCTGTGTCGCAAGTTCGGAAACGCTCACCTTTCCGGCATGTTTCATGAACATTCCCGGCTTACACATCCAAGCATTCTCTACTCTACCGATGAAATTCGAAGACAGGTGCGAGTCCACAAATACATCTGGCACGATGATTAGGTCAAGTCCATCCGACAACAGTACGTCTTTTAGGGTGACGCTCATGTTGACGCTGGGTTCAATAATGACATGCGGGAAATTGGTTTGGATCTGGCTGCATAGGATTGGCAACCAAGTCATGGCAGTTAATTCCGTGATTCCAAGTCGCAGCCGCCGGACAAAACTTTTAGATTGCCCAATCTGATCGACTGCTGCATTTCGATCTTCAAGAAGTTTTTTTGCATAGACAAGCATGATCTCGCCCTTGTCGGTCAGACGGGCGGAACGCTGGCTCCGGTCGAACAACGGTACCCCAAATAGGCTTTCGAGCTCTTGAACTCGCTTAGATATTGCGGCTTGGGTGGTATGCAGTTTTCTCGCTGCATGCGCAAAACCGCCCATTTCGACAATGAAATAGATGGCTTCGATTTGCTTGAAAGTGAACAAGGCGCACCATTCTGGAAGTTTTATATAACTTTAGTTTATGTGTTTTACGAAAAAAATATCGCTTTTTTTGTTTTTTTTCGACACGCAGAATATTGCCATTGATTGATGTTACTAATTAAAAAGGGGAAACCCAAATGAGTTTTGAAGTTAACTGTAAAGTAAAGATCCTGGAACAACCGCAAACAATCGCGTTGAATGCCATTGCCGAGAAGCTCAAGAGCGAAGGTAAGGACATCATCAACATGGTGCTGGGCGAGCCGGATTTTGACACGCCCAAAAAGATCATCGACACGGCGACGAAGAGCATGAACGACGGCTTTACCCATTATGTCTCGTCTGTTGGGTTGCCTGAATTGCGCAAGAAGATTGCCAACAAGTTGCGTGTCAAAAATAGTGTCGACTATGACCTGAATGAAATTTTGGTGACGCCAAGTGCGAAATTCGCAATTTATCTGGCGCTTACCTCGTTCCTGAACGATGGTGACGAGGTTCTGATTGTTGATCCTTCGTGGGTCTCGTACAAAGCGCTGGTGCAGTTGGCCGGAGCTACACCCATCATTGTTCCTCTTGATTATGAGAACAACTACACATTATCGGAAGCGGATCTCGCCAAGTATGTGACGGCGAAGACTCGAATGATCATCCTGAATACACCGAACAATCCGACAGGCCGAGTATTTACAACAGCGGAAAACAGGGTGCTAGTCGATTTCATCAAGAAGCACAACATATTGGCAGTTTCAGATGAAATCTACGAAACGATTGTCTTTGATGATAACAAGCATGTGGCCCTAGCCAGTTTCCCAGAAATCAGGAACAACGTAATTACAATCAACGGCTTTTCAAAGAGCCATGCCATGACCGGTTGGCGGATCGGCTATTTAGCGGCTAATAAAAATCTTATTCAGGAAATGCTAAAAGTGCAAATGCAGGTCATCACATGCACCGCATCTTTTGTTCAGGCAGCGGCGATTTCCGCGTTCGAGTGCGAAACTGAAGTGGCCGACATGGTCTCGCAGTACAAGACCCGCCGGGACTATCTGGTCAAGGCGCTCAACACGATCCCAGGATTTCATTGTCGTGCCCCTCAGGGTACGTTTTATGCCTTGCCGCGGGTTGATTACCAAGGGATGGATTCAGAGAAGTTGTGCGAATTCATTCTTGAGAAAGTACAAGTTCTGCTGACACCTGGTAGCGCGTACGGTCTTGGTACGGAAAGAACACTACGAATCTCATTCGCTACTTCGATCGAAAATATTCAGGAAGCCGTAAAGCGGCTCAAGGAAATCTTCGTCTGATCAAGGCTGTGCTGCAGCGTTCCGCAACCTCTTTCCATCGGGTATAGAGCCATGAAAAATAACGGATTCAGGATTTTCAGCAATGTGCAACGAGCCCAGGCCGATCTGGTCGGTGCCTTCAAGGATATTCCCGTTGCCAACATCAGTGACAACATGAACAGGCGCGCCTGCCTGAACGCGCGGATTCGACCAATGAACAGTTCGCTGCTGCTTGGAACAGCGATCACGGTCAAGACAAGTCCGGGCGACAACCTGATGCTATACGCGGCCATTATGCTGGCTCAGCCTGGTGACGTGATCATGGTGGACGCCCAGGGGGAAATGTCGAACGCGATCACCGGCGAGTTGATGCTGACATGGGCGCAGACGAAAGGACTCGCTGGAATCGTGATCGATGGCGCTGTGCGAGATGCAGCGGCAATCCGAGACATGCAAATGTCTGTCTATGCAGTCGGGGTGACGCCGAACGGGCCTTTCAAGAACGGTCCAGGCGAAATCAACGTGCCGATATCCTGTGGTGGCCTGACAGTGAAACCGGGTGACATCGTCGTCGGCGACGCCGACGGGATTGTTGTAATCGACCCGCTGGATGCCGAGGACATCCTCGCGAAGTCGAAAACCACCGTCGTCAAGGAAGCCGGGATCATGGAAGCCATAGAAAAAAACGCTTGGGACGTTTCCTGGGTCCGGGCTATCTTGATGGATAAAGGATGCCAGTTTGTGGACTGACCGAGACCGGACAGCATCGGTTACGTGAATTTAATACATGGATTCGAGCGTAATGACCTGGATATCTAAAACAGAGGACTTGATTCTGAGCAACCTCGGAGAATCGGCGATCCTTTGCCAATTCCCCGAAGGAACTCTGGATTTTGATCGGCAAAGAAGAATATGGGCGATTGCCGATTTGGCCGTGGCTCTGCCGTCGGTCAAAGAAGTCATCCCGGGAATGAACAACCTGGTTGTCATTTATGATCCGTTTGTCGTTTCAAACAGCGCGATGTCCGAGATGCTTTCCGCGATTTGGGCGAAAGCGAAGTTTAAGGATTGCGGTGGGTCTGTACTTGAAGTTCCGGTTGTCTATGGCGGGCAAACGGGCGAGGATTTGCCGGAAATATCTGCCCGAGCAGGATTAACGCCAGAAGAGTTCGTCTCGTTGCATACGAGTGGCGATTACGTTGTTTATGCACTAGGTAGCCAGCCCGGCTTTGCTTATCTGGGCGGCCTCGATCCACGTCTGACTACACCGAGACGTAGTACGCCTCGCCCGCGCGTCGAGGCCGGCACCGTGATGATCGGAGGAGAGCAGACGGCCGTCCTGTCAAAAACGACTCCTTCAGGCTGGAATCTCATTGGGAAAACCGAGCTGGAGTTTTTTGACGCAAGTAAATCGATCCCCGCTCTTCTGTCGCCTGGTCATCGCCTTCGATTTATTGTTAAGGACATTATCCTGTGATTGAGATCATCCAACCGGGTATCCTCGCCTCAATTCAAGATTTGGGGCGCTACGGTTTGCGCAGCCTCGGCGTGGGTGTTTCCGGCGCCATGGATGGCTTAGCGATGCGGATAGCGAACATCATGGTTGGCAATCCAGACGATGCAGCTGGAATTGAAACAACATTTGGCGGCTTTGTATGCTCTTTCAATATCGATTGCCTTTTTTCTATAACCGGCGGATGTCCAGAAATCAGTTTGGATGGTCAGTCTCTGCCCGGATGGAGCGTGGCTATAGCGCGTGCCGGCCAGGTATTAGAGGTGGCTGCATCCTCTGTCGGAATGCGTAACTACATCGCCTTTGCCGGTGGGGTTGACGTGCCAGTGATGATGGGATCACGCGCGACCGATCTGAAGGGAGGGTTTGGGGGCTATCAAGGTCGGCCGCTTCGACATAACGATCGGCTGCGTCTGCTGGAAAGCGAGCATTGTAGCCACCTGATTCGTCCTTTCGGCATATCAGTGCAAGAAGCCGAACTTGTGCTTGACAGTGATGTCACCAAGGTTCGTATGGTTCCGGCAGCGGAGTGGAATGACTATTCCCTTGATACCCAGAAGGAGTTTTTGGGTACTGACTGGCTACTTGACCACGTCAGTAACCGTGTCGGTTATCGTTTGACCGGACCAGCGTTGGTCAACGGCAAGCAACGTGAGTTGCTTTCACATGGTATTGTTCCAGGAACGGTGCAGTTGCCGCCCGCAGGACAGCCAGTGGTGCAGATGCTGGACGCAAATACATGCGGGGGCTATCCAAAACTCGGGGTCGTGATCGCGGCGGATCTTTGGAAACTCGCCCAGACCCGTCTGGGAAAAGCAGTACGTTTCAGCCTCGTTACCCCTCGTGAAGCACTTGATGCCTTGCGCAAAGAAAGATTCCTGCTAACTGCAGTGCGAGGTCTTTCCGCTCTTGCACACACCGACAACTCCCCGGTCCAAAACTGGTCGCACACTCAAGCGGATCCCATCAGTCTGTCCGAAGAGCAGATCATTTCCGCCCCCGCCGTGGGTGTCCTGCATTTCCAACATCCTGATCGGATGACGGGGATGCTGATGTTGGCAGAAGGCGAAATGGTCGAGAAGGATCAAATCCTCGGTTACTTGGAATCCGGTATTTTGGTACTGCCTATCAAGGCGCAAGCATACGGAAGGATAGAGAGAATTTTGGCCAAGGATAGGCAGCAGATCGACCTCGGCACACCAATTATGTCATTGAAGATGCTCTGAAGGATTTTATTATGCCTAGCATTGATCTCAACTCTGACCTTGGCGAAGGCTTTGGTCCGTACCGCATTGCTGATGACGATGCGATTCTTGATGTTGTTTCGTCAGCCAATATCGCATGCGGCGCGCATGCAGGGGATCCCGTCGTAATGGATACGACCGTTCGTGAAGCGATGAAACGAAGCGTTCTTGTAGGCGCCCACATCGGCTACACCGATCGCGAAGGATTCGGTCGTCGCGCCATGGCTTTGTCGTTGAAGGAACTCGAGTTATTGACGATCACCCAGCTTGGCGCACTATCTGCCATAGCAAATCATGCCGGAACGTCGTTGAGTCACGCGAATTTTCACGGCGCCCTTGGAAGCCTGTCATTTGTCGATCGCGATGTTGCCCGCGCGCTGATCGGAGCGATAAAAGCTTTTGATCCGAAGCTCAAGTTTGTCGGATTGCCACATACGGAAGCCACCAAGGCGGCTGAGGCAATCGGCATTACGGTTGTCCGTTCTTTTCTCGCCGACCGAGCCTATACTTCGCAGGGCATTCTTGTTTCGCGCAGTCAGCCAGGTTCAGTCGTCAAGGATCATCGTGCCGTGGCTGAACGTGTTCGTCGCATGCTGACTGAAGGTATTGTCGAGGCCATCGACGGCACCATTGTGCCAATGCCTGCCGAATCAATCCTGATCCATAGTGATACGGCGGGAGCTGTCACGTTGGCGAAGTCTATTCATGAAGCAGTGCTGGAAGCCGGGTTTGTCGTAGAGCCATTTCCCCACCTAGCTGTTGTTCATAAACCGAGTCCCATGAAGAAGGTTCAATCGTTTCTTTAACACTGAAAGGAAGGCAAGCATGAAAACCAGATTAGCCGTGATAGGTATGGCTGCGATGTTGTCTCTAGGGGTGGCCCACACCGCTTCCGCCGAAACAAAATGGGATCTTCCGTTGGCTTGGCCTGCCAATAACTATATCGTCCAGTCAGCTCAGCGGTTTGCCGACGAAGTCAAGTCAAACACCGGTGGTGAAGTCGTGATTACACTACATCCAGGAGGGTCTCTGGGTTACAAGGGGCCGGAGATGTTAAGCGCTGTGCGCGACGGTCTGGTACCGATCGGCGATATGTTGATCAACCTGCAAGTCGGAGATGAGCCGTTACTAGGGCTTCAGTCTCTTCCCTACCTGATTGGGAGTTTCGAGGAACTTCGTGTTTTCGACGGCTTGTACCGTTCTCTCCTTAACGAAATATTCACCAAGAATAATCAAAAACTTCTCTATACGATACCTTGGCCTCAGCAGCAGATTTACACCAAAAAGAAGATCGAATCGGTCGCCGATCTCGCCAACATCAAGATTCGGAGTTACGACAAGTCGTCTACTGAGATTTTTTCTGCTGCAAAGATGGTTCCTGTTCAACTTCCCTGGGGTGAGGTGATTCCATCGCTGGCGGCAGGGGCCATCGATGCTGTAGCCACATCTTCGCCTTCTGCTGTTGACGGGGCATTTTGGGAATTCCTGAAATACGGCTACCCAACGCGTCAAACATGGAATTCCAATGCCATGACAGTTAACATAGATGCGTGGAAAAAACTGCCGGCCAAACATCAGGAGGCTATTTCGCGTGTTGCCGCCAAATTGGAGGGGATGTTCTGGGATACTGCGCAGAAGACGGACTCAGAACAAATGGCCACTCTTGCTAAGAAGGGTTTAGTCAACGGTACGATCGACAATCGTATGCGTGCCGATCTAAACGCTCTCGGTGAACCTTTGCGTAAAAAATCGCTGGCTGGTTTGGGGACGCGAGCAGCCGAAGTCGTTAAACAGTTCGAAAACCGTCCCACAAAATAATTTATTGACTGAAGAGCACCCTTAGCGGGGCATCGAGGAGTTTCGCATGTGGCAAAAAATATACCAAGCCGTTGATACATTGTCGGAATGGATGGCGTATGCCGGAGGTCTTGGCTTTTTCGCTATTGTCTTCATGCAGTTGCTTGAACTCGTGCTCCGCAACGCTTTCGGCATCAGCATACCCTTTGTCTGGGAATACGCGGCATACCTGAATATGGCGGCAATATTTCTGAGCGCGGCTTATACGCTAAGGACAGGCGGTCACATTCAGGTGTCGCTACTCAAGGAACTGGGCCCCAAACTCTTTGCTTATCTTTCGACACTGATCGGATTGTTGATTTCGCTGATACTCAGTTATGCGTTGATCCGGCTGGCCAACGGTTACGCGATGAGCGGTCGTACATCCGGTACGGTAAATGATCTTCCGTTGATCTATCCGGCGGCTGCGATGGCGTTTGGCGCCTCTCTTCTATCCTTGCAACTACTGTTCCGCCTAGTCCATATAGTCTCTGGCTCAAAACTCGAGACTCATTGGCAGGGCGGCGTTTCCGCCGAATAAATACTTGGAAATCGTCATATGCCTATCGCTGTCATCTTCCCGATTATTCTTTTATTCGCCTTGCTGGCATCCGGCACATGGATTTCCCTGAGTCTGATGGGAGTCGGCCTTGGGAGCCTGGCGCTGTTCCGCAACCTGCCTCTCGATAAGGTTCTTGCACAGACGGTATGGAATGGTTTGGCGTCTCCTGAACTTGTTGCGTTGCCGCTGTTTGTGCTGATGGCCGAGTTGCTGTTCCGGTCGAAGTTCGTTAATGGCCTGTTCCGCGCCATTGAACCATGGGTACGACATCTTCCTGGCGGCTTGCTGCATACAAATGTGATCGGATGCACCTTGTTTGCCATGATCTCGGGTTCATCCGCCGCGACAACTAGCGCAATCGGAAGAATCACCCTGAATGAGCTTTCGCGGCGCGGATATGACCAGAGCGCCGCTATCGGGTCGCTCGCAGGAGCCGGGACGTTGGGTTTCCTGATTCCTCCGAGCATCATCATGATTATCTACGGCGTGTTGGCTCAGACGTCGATTCTCAAGCTGTTTGCGGCGGGCATTGTTCCGGGGCTCGTACTGGCTATGTTTTTCATGGCCTTCCTGATTCTCAAGTCGCTGATCTCGGACGTCGGCGGAACGAGAAGCGCGCCGCAATCCGAAAACATCTGGCGGGAACGCCTGCAGTCCCTACCGTCGCTACTTCCATTCCTATCGTTGATGACAGTTCTGTTGGGGTCAATGTACGGTGGGCTGGCGAGTCCCGCAGAAGCGGCTGCATTGTCCGTGGGCGTTACCATGGTCATCATGCTTTTGGAACGAACCCTTAGTATCAAGGCAATCATCGAGGCCGGTCTGGGAACTGCGCGGACCACGAGCATGTTGGGCCTCATTATTGCGGCCGCTTCTTTTCTTTCGACGACTATGGGTTATCTCGGACTGCCGCAAGCGTTTTCCGTGCAAGTCCAGCTTCTTGATCTTTCGCCGATAGGTTTGATCACGTTGCTGATGGTCGTCTATATCGTACTGGGTTGTTTTCTCGAGGGCATGTCTATGATCGTGATGACATTACCCATCGTTCTTCCCATGGTCCTCGCAGCCGGTTATGACAAGATCTGGTTTGGCGTCTTCCTGATCATCGTGGTCGAAATGGCCCAGATTACGCCTCCGGTCGGCATGAATCTATTTGTAATACAAGGGCTAACGGGGAAAAGCCTTTCGTATATCGCACGTGCCGCCCTGCCATTCTTCATGATAATGGTGGGCATGGTATTCCTGATAGCTGTTTTCCCGGAGATAGTGACTTGGCTGCCCTCAAAGGCGTCCTGATCGTCGATTCGATAGGCGGAACAGAAGAATCATGGTATCTGGACTTGGCATGCTCGCTAACTGACAATGTTGAGGAAAAGTTAGCCGCTTTGGCCGAGAACTCGCCGGTGAGCAGTCGTTAGAAACGACAGCTTTACTTTGTTACTTGCCCATCAACAGTCGACAGGTCAAAGGTCAGCATCGGGTCGATTTTTGCCTGTGACGTAGAAAATCTCTAGCCCCGATACTAACTTCAGAAGACGCGGATTACCGGGTTGGCGTAAAGAGAACCCGGCCAACACGCCCATGTGCCTATCCCGGTATTCATCGGGGGAAAACGGGTCTTAGCCGTCGAGTGTCTTTATCAGTTCAAACAGCCTCTGGTAGAACTCGGGTGCCGTGATCGTTTCGTCACCTATCTTCACCAGCGTATCCTTGTCAGCCGTCCAGGGCAGGGACAATGATCCCATTCCGGACAGGCTCACCCCCGCACTGCTGCCGCGCGATTTGAGCTCGAATTGGGTTTCCAGTGCGTTGGCGTAAATGACGGCACCGAGGCTGCTTGGCAGGCATACCAGAGTAATCGTCAGTTTTGTCGCCTGATCGAGTTTGGGCTGAAAATACTTCTCGCCACGGATAATGAGCAACTGCGTTCCCTCGATCTGATAGCCCTGACTGAGCAAGGCACGCTTGCCGATTTCACACGCGCCATCCGGTTCTCGGCTGCTGTAGTACTGGAATGGTGTTTCTGCCGCAAAAGTCTCGTTTTGATAGACACGAGAAGGTTGGGTCGAGTTACAGGCGCTGAGTATCAATCCGAGCAGGAGCACCGGTACTATCGGTCGATAAGTTTGAAACATGGAGCCTGAGACAATTTTCATGGGAGCTTATTGTAAACAGAATCGGTTGTAATTTCCGCTCTGGCCAGCCGCGGAAGGATGTAGCCTGCTTCGTTCACGATTTTTCAGCCACCATCAGAAACACGGGGAAATCTCTTTCACCCCCGGCCACGGCTTTCCTGATGTTGAAGACGGTCGAGAATCCGGCATTCCGGAATCCCGCCTGACTGGCTTTTTGCCGCAGTTCTTGGCGATCGAATCCGCAGTGTCCGGAGAAATCGGGGCCATGAAAACTGCCGTCTTCGCTGTCCAGGTCGGCAACGCACAGGTAACCCGGCGTAGCGAGCAGCGAGTACATATCCCGCAGTAAGCTGTCGATGTCAGGAATATGGTGGAAGGTCATCATGGTTACGATAAGGTGGTAGCTTTCTTGTGGCAAAGGATCGGTTACCAGGTCAAGTATCATCGGGCGCATGTTGGAAATGCTGCAGGACGTGATTTTCTCCTGCAGGACGGCCAGCATTCCGGAGGAACTGTCGGCCAGGGTAATGTGTTTCAGGTACGGTTGCAGCGCAAAACCCAGCAAGCCGGTTCCGCAGCCGTATTCGAAAGCCGTCATGTGCGGAGCCAGGGGCACATGTGTTTGAATCCCATGTGCAACCGCCCGGGCTCGCGCCACCTTCATGGGATCGGAATCCCACGTCTTTGCCCTTGAATCAAAACTCAAAGCCGAGTCATTCATGATCTATCCTGAAACAATGGTGAGCAATCGCGATATCCATTTTACCCAGAGATCGTGGCGCGTCTGCAGGCAAATGCTCATAATGAACCGTGCAGGCCGAAAAATTGGATTTATCGCCGGGTGCCTGGATGACCCCTTTGCCAGAGAATTGACAGTCAGTAGCTGGGAAACAACAATACACATGCTAACCATCCCCACTTCAACAACACGACAGGGTATTTCATGAGCGATCAATTGCAGTCTCTGGATCAGATCAAGGCCTCTGTCCTTGATATGGTCATCAGGTTCGGACCGAAGCTGGTCGTGGCGGCTATTATCCTTGTTGCGGGTTACATGGTTGGACGCTGGGCGGGCGGCCTGTTGGAGCGCCTGCTGGTCCGCTTGCGGCTCGAAGCCCCGGTGCGTTCGCTGCTCGTACGCCTGGCACAACTCGTGGTCTTCGGCCTCTTCGCCATCATGGCCTTGCAGAATCTTGGCGTCGAACTGCTGCCGCTGATCGCCGGCCTTGGCGTGGCCGGCGCGGGCGTCGCCCTGGCCATGCAGGGCATACTCGGCAACGTGGCCGCCGGGTTGACCATCATCTTCACGCAACCCTTCCATGTCGGCGACTATCTGTCCATCGCCAATGAAGAGGGCGAGGTTCTCGACATCAGTCTGTTCAGCACGACGCTGGGGCATACCGACCGCTCGAAGGTGCTGATCCCGAACCGCAAGATTGTCGGCGAGATTCTGCACAACTACGGCCGGATTCGCCAGCTCGATCTGGCCGTCGGCGTTTCGTATGGAACTGATGCCAACCTTGCGCTGCAGGCGATTGACGAAATCCTGCGCGCCAATCCCCGCGTGTTGCAGGATCCGGCGCCGGTATTCGGGGTTGAGCAGCTCGCTGACTTCAGCGTGACCATCGCCATCAATCCGTGGGTCAATGTACCGGACTATGTGGCGGCAGTTGCCGAGATCAACAAGGCGATACTTGAGACATTCCGGGCGAAGGGTATTGACATCCCCTTCCCGCAGCACGAAGTCCGCATGCTCGGCAGCGAAACCTGAGGAGTACGCGCTCATGTCGGCCGAAACGTTTGCCCGTCATTGATTTTTCGATATTGACTGTAGAGAGGGAAGGATAAGGAAATGAAAATTACATCAAGCGCTTTTGTGCACAATGGACAGATTCCGAAACCCTATTCCTGCGAAGGGCGTGATATTTCACCCCCGCTGGACTGGAGTGAAGTCCCGGCAAATGCAAAAAGTCTGGTCCTGATCGTGGACGATCCCGATGCGCCCGACCCCGCCGCACCGCGCATGACCTGGGTGCACTGGCTGCTGTACAACCTGCCCGTCGCTTGCCCCGGCTTGCCCGAGGCCTTGCGCTTGCTACCGGACGGTACGCTTGAAGGCTTGAACGACTGGAAGCGTGTCGGCTACGGCGGCCCCTGTCCTCCCATCGGCCGCCACCGCTATTTTCACAAGCTCTATGCGCTTGACGTCGTGCTGCCCGACCTGCAGAAGCCGGACAAGAAACAACTGGAACAGGCCATGCAGGGGCACGTCATTGCCGAGGCGCAGTTGATCGGAACCTACCAGAAAGAGAGCTGAAGCATCGAGACTTCGAGCTTGGAAGTTTTTCTATTGTTGACGCAAAACGGGGATTTTTATCCCCGTTTTTTTGACTCCGTGAATTTGCTGTCAGGCGCGCACGATCTGTTGCCGTTGCTGCCCCAGTCCGCTGACACCGAGTTCGACGACATCGCCGACCTTGAGGAATTGCGGCGGCTTGCAGCCGAGGCCGACGCCCGGCGGCGTGCCGGTGATGATCAGGTCGCCCGGTTCCAGCGTCATCACCTTACTGCAGTAGCTCACGACGAAGTCACATGGAAAAATCATCTTCGACGTGCTGCCGGTCTGCCGGCGCTGGCCATTGACGTTGAGCCACAGATCAAGGTTCTGCGGATCGGGCACCTCGTCGCGTGTCACCAGCCACGGACCGACCGGGCCGAAACTGTCGAAGCCCTTGCCCTTGCCCCACTGCCCGCCGCTGCGATCGATCTGGTAGGCCCGTTCCGAAATATCGTTGGCCAGACAGTAACCGGCCACGTAGTCCAGCGCTTCCGCCGGCGACACGTTGCGCGCCTGGCGGCCGATCACGATACCCAGTTCAACCTCCCAATCCAGCTTGGTCGAATCCGGCGGCATCAGCGTATCGTCGTTCGGACCGCAGACGCAACTCAGCCACTTGTTGAACATCGTCGGCTCAGATGGAATGGGCATGCCCGATTCGGCTGCATGGTCGCTGTAATTGAGGCCGATGGCCACGTACTTGCCCATGCCACTCCACGGCACGCCCAGCCGAGGGGTGCCCGCAACCTTCGGCAAACGCTCGCTATCGATGGCCCGCAACACATCCAGAGCCTCGGGCGAAAGTGTTCTCGGCGTAATATCGTCGAGCAGTCCGGAGAGATCGCGAAGATTGCCATCAGCATCAAGCAGACCCGGTTTTTCCTGGCCTGGCGGGCCATAACGCAAGAGTTTCACGGTGCTTATTCCTGGTTAATGAGGGGAGGGTGAAGAGCGAAGATGATCATCCTCGCGCCGGCACAAACTATAGCAGATGTTCTGCAACTCACCCGAAATCGACCGCTGTCCCATGGTTCGCAACAGGCAAACGATGCTGATCCCTATAGCGCACAGAATCCGTCACCCCGGTGTAGGCCGGGGTCCAGTTCCAAGGTGCTTTCTGGCTCTGCACCCCGAGGGTATTTCCTGTGGGGCACATTTCCTGCGGGCAGATTCCGGCGTTCACCGGCGTTCGCCGGAATGACGAGGATTGTCAGGCATCGGAGGCTTCCTGAGTGATTCTGCGGCGGAAGAGGGGTTGCGGCTGGTCGACCGCGGCCTGGTAGGTTTCGCTGAAATCGCTCAGGCCGGCCAGAGCGGCTTCGATGTCCTTGTCGGCACGCACGGCGTAGGCGTTGATGCCGCAGCGTTTCATGAAGAACAGTTGATCCTGCAGCACATCGCCGATGGCGCGGATTTCGCCGCGATAGTTGTAGCGTTCGCGCAGCAGGCGTGCAATCGAATAACCCCGTCCGTCGGCGAACTTGGGGAAATTTACCCCAATCAGGGCAGGGTGCTCCAGATCGCCGGCAAGGGCTTGCGGATCCTCGCTGCTGTCGAGCCAGACTCCGACCGGTTTCTTGCGGGCGAGGATTTCGTCCTTGCGTGCCAGCCACACGGCAAGCGGCAACAGGGCCGGTTCCTCAGGTAGCGCAACGGATTGCGCCGTCTCACCTTCGGCCAGCTTGAGAATTTGCCAGGCGTCATCGACGATCTGGCCGTTCCTGATGATCTTAGACATGTCCAACTTCTCCGTCAGTTATTGACGCGGCTTTCCGCTTGTCGCGACCCTTGTAGGCGCGCTCCTTGAACGGCCCGACACCGAGCCGGTGAAAGGTATCGATAAAGCGTTCGCTCGGCGTGCGCTGTTCGGTATAGACATTGATCAGCGCCTCGATCACCTGCGGCACTTCTTCGGCGTAAAACGAGGGGCCGATGACCTTGCCGATGGTCGTGGCGTTGCCCTGCTGGCCGCCAACGGTGATCTGGTACCACTCCTCGCTGTTCTTGTCGATGCCGAGGATGCCGATGTTGGCGACGTGATGATGGCCGCAGGAATTCATGCAGCCGGAAATGTTGAGCGAGATGTCGCCGATATCGTAGAGGTAGTCCAGATCGTCGAATTTCGTGTTGATGGCATCGGCAATTGGCACCGAACGGGCGTTGGCCAGCGCACACAGATCACCGCCCGGGCAGCAGATCATGTCGGTGAGCAGGCCGATGTTCGGTGTGGCCAGGGCATGCGCGCGTGCTGCCTGCCAGACGTCAAAAAGATCGCGCTTGCGGACGTCGGTAAGCACGACGTTCTGCTCGTGGGCGACACGCAGTTCGCCAAAGCTGTAGCGGTCGGCGAGGTCAGCCACTACCTCCATCTGCACATCGGTGATGTCGCCCGGTGCTGCGCCCGGTGCCTTGAGTGACAATGTGACGGCCGCGTAGCCCGGAATCTTGTGCGCATGCACGGAACGCCTGGCCCAGGCGGCAAATGCCTTGTCGCTGGCGATCGTTGCGGTGAAGGCGCTATCGTTCGCCGGCAGGGTTTCGTAGGCCGGCGGCGCGAAATGCCGGGCGATGCGCTCGAATTCCGCGTCGGTCAGCGTCGTCGGGCCATCTCTCAGGAACGACCATTCCGCTTCGACCTGACGGGCGAATTCTTCAACACCCAGCGCATTGACCAGGATCTTGATGCGCGCCTTGTACAGGTTGTCGCGCCGACCATGGCGGTTATATACGCGCAGCAGGGCTTCAAGATAGGACAACAGGTGCTTGCGCGGCAGGAACTCGCGAACCACCTTGCCGATCACCGGCGTACGGCCGAGACCGCCGCCGGCAAAGACACGGACGCCCAATTCGCCGGCCTCGTTTCTGATGATTTCCAGACCGACGTCGTGCGCGCGGATGACGGCTCTATCCTCGGCGGCGGCACTGACGGCGAACTTGAACTTGCGCGGCAGGAAGGCGAATTCAGGGTGGAAAGTCGACCACTGGCGCAGCACTTCGCACCACGGGCGTGGGTCGGTCAACTCGTCCGGCGCGATACCGGCGAATTCGTCGGTCGTGATGTTGCGGATGCAGTTGCCCGAGGTCTGCACGGCGTGCATTTCAACCGTCGCCAGTTCGCCGAGAATTTCCGGTGTTTCCTAGAACTTCGGCCAGTTGAGCTGCATGTTCAGGCGCGTGGTGAAGTGGCCGACGCTGCGGTCGTAGCGGCGCGAGATTTCAGCCAGCTTGCGCAGTTGCGCGGCGGAAAGCTGGCCGTAGGGGATGGCGATGCGCAGCATCGGGCCGTGGCGCTGGATGTACAGGCCGTTTTGCAGGCGCAGGGGGCGTAGTTCTTCGTCAGAGAGCGTACCGGCCAGGTTGCGTTCGATCTGGCCGCGATACTGGGCAACGCGCTCGTTGATGAGCTGCTGATCAATGCTGTCGTAGCGATACATGAGGTGTTCCTGTCAATGTCCTGCCGTGTTTAATGCGAAATCAGCTTGCCGCCGACCAGTACCCGCAGGGGCGTCATGAGCGGGCCGCCGCCGGTGCGTCAGGCGATGGTACCAACATCAAAGCCCGAGAGGGTATAAAGCCAGTCCATGAAGTACCACGCTAAGCAGAGTGGGCGAATCGTATCAGTGGACGGCTTGATCGAAAAAGAATATTCGGTTAGATTACTAGAACTATTTGTTATTAAGAATTCGCATGAAACTTCAGCAACTCCGTTATCTCGTCGAAGTCGCCCGTTGCGGGCTCAATGTTTCGGAGGCCGCCGAGGTACTTTACACGTCGCAGCCGGGCGTTTCCAAGCAGATCAAGCTACTCGAGGACGAACTCGGCGTGATCGTCTTTGAGCGTAGTGGCAAGCGTCTGACGGCGATTACTGAACCGGGCAAGCGCGTGCTCGAAATTGCCGAACGTATCCTGCGCGAAGCCGACAACATCAAGCGGGTGGGTGAGGAATTCGCCGATGGCGATACTGGCCGTCTGGCGATTGCCACCACGCATACCCAGGCGCGTTACGCCCTGCCTGCGGTGGTTAAAAGTTTTATCGAACGTCATCCGAAGGTCCGTCTGTCGATGCATCAGGGTAGCCCGACACAGATCGCCGAATGGACGATCAAGGGCGAGGCCGACATCGCCATCGCCACCGAAGCGCTTGATCAGTACCCGCAACTGGTGATGCTGCCGTGCTATCAGTGGGTGCATTGTGTCGTGGCGCCGGAAGGGCACCCCATTCTTTCGGAGAAGTCTATTTCACTGGCTTCGCTGGCGCGCTGGCCGCTGATTACCTACGATCCGGCCTTTGCCGGCCGTTCGCGCATCAACAAGGCATTCGAGCGTGCGCAACTGAACCCCAACGTCGTGCTGGCCGCCATCGACGCCGACGTGATCAAGACCTACGTCAGTCTCGGGCTCGGACTCGGCATCATCGCCAGCATGGCTTACGATCCGGCACGCGATATCGGTCTGCAGGCGTTCGATGTGGGTCATCTCTTTGGTTCGAACACGACGCGTATCGGCTTGCGGCGCGGAACCTACATCCGCCAGTACGAATACGATTTCATCGAACTGTTTGCCACACAACTTTCAAAGAAGGCGGTCGATATGGCCATGGCCGGCCCGGGGAAAGACGATGAATATCAACTTTGATCCGGCCGGACGGCAGGGCAGCAAGGGGGTATTCGCGCAAGCCTTGGCGTTGATTGCCGGCGTCATCGCACTGGGCGCAGCCTTGATGTTTTCGCTCGTATTCTTTGCTGTGGTGGCCGTTGCCGGCCTGATCCTGTGGCTGTATCTCTGGTGGAAAACACGCGCGCTGCGCAAGTTGATGCGCGAACAGGCCGCCCGGCAGATGAACGGCCAGCCCTTCGATACGCAAGCTCCCGGGCAGGATGCCGGCGGAGAGGTCATCGAGGGCGAAGCGGTCCGGGTGGTGGACGAGCGAAACAGGTTGAGCGAGTAAGGAGGCTGGCATCAGCCTGCAGCCATTACCCGGTTGCGTCCGCATTCCTTGGCCTGATACAGCGCCAGGTCTGCCGCCCGAATCAGTTCAATGCTGTCTGCTTCCGTTCCGGAAGAAATGGCTGCGCCAACACTCAAGGTGAGCGGAATGTGCTGATCCTCCCACTGGAAAGTGGTTTTCTCGATCAGCGCACGGATGCGCTCGCCGATCTGCAGGGCGATTTTCAGGTTGGCATTGGTCAGAACGGCGGCAAACTCCTCGCCGCCATAACGGAAAACCATGTCTTCGGAGCGCGAAGTGCGCTTCAGAATGTCCGCCAACTGGCGCAGTACGGCATCGCCTGCGGCGTGGCCATAGCCGTCGTTGATGCGCTTGAAGTGGTCGATGTCAAGCATCAGTAAGGCCAGCGGAGCACCGCTGGACTGCGCGAAAACCCACTCCGAAGCGAGAAAATCCAGCCCGTTGCGACGGTTGGGTAGCTGCGTCAAGGTGTCGGTCAATGCATCCTGCAAGAGGCGTTTCTGGGCCACGGCAAACTCGTCGGTCGAGCGCATGATGCCGAGGCGCTCGCGATGGATTTCTTCCCTGAGGATCAGCATGCGCGCCGCTGTATTGAGGTGAACGCGCAGTGCCTGGGCGTTGAGCGGCTTGCTCAGCACATCATCGGCGCCGGCATCGATGGCCTCAAGAATGCGACTTTGACTTTCCTGTGCAGCCAGAAGCAGGGTATAACTTTCCTTGCCGTTCGGCGTTTGCCGGAGGCGACGGCAATAATCCGTCGCGTCCAGACCGGGCATCGACATGTCGGCAATGATGATCGGGGCCGGATGGCGCAGCGCCTGGCTCAAGCCCTCCGGCGTATCGTCAACCAGAACCGGCTGGTGACCGAGGTCCTCGACCTGCTGCATCAGGGGCTCGAGTTCGGCCAGCGGGATGCCGATCAGTTGAACATGCAGACACGGCGAACGGGCGCGCCGGTTCTCGGTGCCTACAGCGTTACCCATGCGCCGCAGGGGCGGGCTGGCGGCAAGAATGTCGGCAAACGGTGGAATGTCCTGGGTGCGTACCTGCAACTTGACCCCCCATTCGCGCCAGCGTTCGACCATGCGATCGGCCAGTTCGTTGAGCGAATCGCCACTGATCCCGAGGCGTGCCGCACGTGCCAGAAGCACCGGCAGCAGACTCCAGCGCGATTCTTCATCGACCATGCAGAGGTGAGCCAGAGAACTGGCAAAACACAGGGAGTGCGTCAGCGTCTGTACCCGGGAACCATCGGCAAAGCCTGCGGCATCAGGGTTTTCGTAGTGGAAAGCCGCCTGGATGAGTACCTCGGGCAGCCCCCACTCGTCGAGCAGGGTGGCGGCCAGTTCGTGGTGATCCATGCAGAAACGTTCCTGCTCCAGGGTGGCCAGTTCGAGGCTGCGTTCGCGCGCGGCAAGCAGGAGTTCGGAGTACTCCTCGGGGAAGATCGCGGCCAGGGCCAGTTCGCCTACTCTCGCCAGCAGACCGATGGTGAAAATTTCTTCGCTGGCAATCTGGGCGAAATGGGCGAGTTCCTGACACGCAATGCCGGTGGCCAGAGAGTGACCCCAGAATTCTTCGTAATCGAAGGCCGGGCACAGACCGCTCTTGTTGCTGTGCATGACGGACAGGCCGATGACGAGATCGCGCACACGAAACGATCCCAGCGCGACGATGGCACGCTGCAGGGAGACAATGGGGCGCGAACGGCCAAAAGCGGCGGCATTGGCGAAATACAGGATGCGTCCGGCAATGGCCGGGTCGGACTGAACCAGTTGTACCAGATCGTTGATGCGGAAATCATCACGCTGCAACAGCTTGATGATCGAAAACGCAACGCCCTTCGGCGAGGGC
>CAIVZW010000149.1 GCA_903910495.1 uncultured beta proteobacterium | reverse complement strand
TGTTCTGGCCGTAGCGATACTTCCGTTGCTGGGCATCGGTGGCCGGCAAATGTTCAAGGCCGAGACGCCGGGTCCGATGAAGGACGCCAAGATGACCCCGCGCATTGCCGAAACAGCCAAGGGCTTGTGGGGCGTCTATACCGGAATCACGGCGTGCTGCATCGTCGCCTACTGGTGGGCCGGCATGAGCTGGCTGGATGCCATCATGCATTCTTTCTCGACCATGGGGCTGGGCGGGTTTTCGAGTCACGATGACAGTTTTGGCTACTTCAATTCACCGGCCATCGAAACCGTCAGTGTCGTCTTCATGCTGATTGCCGGCATGAATTTTGCGACTCATTTCATGGCCATTTCCGGGCGTTCGATACGGCCGTATCGCAATGATCCCGAGGTCGTATGGTTTCTCGTCATTACGCTGGGCAGCGTACTCGGAATTGCTGCTTTTCTTAAAAGCAACGAAATCTACCCCGGGTTTCTTGAAGCCTTGCGCTATTCGGCGTTCAATGTTGTTTCAATAGCCACCACGACGGGTTTTTCCAACACGGATTATGGCCTCTGGCCCATGTTCGCTCCGATGTGGATGCTGTTTCTCTGCTGCTTTGCGACCTGCGCCGGATCGACGGGCGGAGGCATAAAGATGATACGCGCCATCGTCCTTTACAAGCAGGTCAATCGGGAGCTGGTTCGGGCTATTCATCCGAGTGCCGTCTATCCGGTAAGGATCGGTTCCGAGGCTTTGCCGGGTAACATCCTGTTTGCCGTTCTGGCCTTCGGTTTTGTGTACGTGGCCTGCATTATCTCGATGACGCTGCTGCTTTTGTTTTCGGGGCTTGACATTGTTTCTTCCTTTTCGGCGGTCGTGGCCAGCATCAACAATACGGGGCCTGGGCTCAATCAGGTGGGTCCGGCGACAACCTACGCGATCCTCACCGATTTTCAGACCTGGGTATGTACCATCGCCATGCTGCTCGGCCGGCTGGAAATATTCACGCTCCTGGTTGTGCTGAATCCAGCCTTCTGGCGTAAATAGACCATTCCGGCAGATAATCAGCTTTTGGCCTTTCAGACGGAACCCGCCCCCGTGTCTCGACCCCGCAATGACAACTTCCTGCGTGCCCTGTTCAGGGAACCGACCGATTTCACGCCAATCTGGCTGATGCGCCAGGCTGGTCGTTATCTGCCCGAGTACTGTGAAACGCGCAAGCGTGCCGGCAGTTTCCTGAAGTTATGCAAATCGCCGGCCATGGCCTGTGATGTGACCTTGCAGCCGCTTGCCCGCTATGATCTTGATGCGGCGATCCTGTTTTCCGATATCCTGACCGTACCCGATGCCATGGGGCTGGGACTTTACTTCACCGAAGGCGAGGGCCCGAAGTTCGAGCGCCCGCTACGTGAGGAATGGGCGATACGCGATCTTTCCGTCCCCGATCCGTATGACCATCTGCGCTACGTGATGGATGGCGTCTCCGAAATCCGCCGTGCGCTGGGTAATTCGGTACCCCTGATCGGTTTCTCGGGCAGCCCTTACACTCTCGCCTGCTATATGGTCGAGGGCGGGTCGAGCAGCGATTATCGCCGTGTCAAGACCATGATCTATGACCGGCCTGATCTCATGCACCGCATTCTCTCAGTCACCGCGGATGCAGTGAGCGCTTACCTTAACGCCCAGATTGAATCGGGGGCGCAGGCCGTAATGATTTTTGACTCGTGGGGCGGCGGTCTGTCGGCGGCAGCGTACCAGGAGTTTTCCTTACAGTACATGCAGCGCATTGTTTCCGGGCTGATCAAGAAGAAGGACGGCGAACGCATCCCGTCTATCGTCTTCACCAAGGGCGGCGGTTTGTGGCTGGAATCCATTGCCGGCATCGGATGTGATGCGGTCGGACTCGACTGGACCATTGACCTCGGCGAAGCGCGCCGGCGCGTTGGCCACCAGGTCGCCTTGCAGGGCAATCTCGACCCCAATGTGCTTTTTGCTGCGCCCGAAATAATTGCCGTCGAAGCGAAAAAAATCCTTGATAGTTATGGCCCTGGGGATTCCGGGCACGTCTTCAATCTCGGGCACGGAATATCGCAATTCACGCCACCTGAGCACGTGGGGGTACTGGTCCAGACAGTGCATGATTACAGCAAAAACCTGCGCATTAACATATAAGCAAAGTCAACATTCGTGTTGACTTATGCACAGAAATTGGCTTCTTGTCACAAATAATTACAAATTCTTTCATAATCAGTGACTTATTCGTAACTAATTGATTCTATTATATAAATTACATGCCTTTTTTTGTGGCAATAGAAAGTGCTCGCTTGTGCAGAGAGCTATTGATTCATTGGGTGGTGATTAACCCACAGACTTATCCACAGAAAATGTGCACAACTCCGAATGGGGCCAATAGTTAATGAGTTACGTGACTTTCGAAGAAGTGGCACGAGCTTTTGAGGCTAACTTGAGCATGCCTCAATCTACCTTTAGGCCTGTTTTTCTGACGAAGGCCATAGACAGTTCAGCATGCAGATAGCACGTGTCGCGCTCGACGTTCCGTTGCACCGATTTTTTGATTATCTTGTTCCCGAGGGCGAGGATTTAAGCGCAGATGAAATCGGGCTTCGGGTGCGCGTTCCTTTCGGGCAGAAATCACGCATCGGCATCATTGTCGATTTAGCGCAATCCAGCGATTTTCCTGTCGCACAGATCAAGCCAATCGAGTCCGTGCTGCGCGATCTGCCGGCTTTGCCGGCCGACTGGTTTCGTCTGTGCGAGTTTTGTGCTGCCTACTATCAGGCGCCACTTGGCGAAGTCATGCTATCGACTTTGCCGGTCGGTCTGCGCCGTATCGATCCGCCCAAGGCACGAACCAGCCATCGGTTGTCCAAGCTTCCGCTGCCGCATGAGCCGCCGCAACTGACGGCCGAGCAGCAGGTGGCACTGGCGGTGATGGCGGCCAACGGCCAGGGGTTTAAAGCCTACCTGTTGCACGGCGTTACCGGCAGCGGCAAGACCGAGGTCTATCTGCGCCTGGTAGAGCAGGCGCTGTCGGTTGGCCAGCAGGTATTGCTGCTCGTTCCTGAAATCAACCTGACGCCGCAGCTTGAAGCGCGGGTGGCGGCTCGTTTTCCGTCCGCCGGTCTGGTCAGTCTGCACAGCGAGCTGACCGATGCCGCGCGCACGCGCAACTGGCGGGCAGCACTGGACGGTAGCGCGCGTATCGTGCTCGGAACCCGCCTCGCCGTCTTCACGCCGATGCCGGATCTTGGACTGATTGTCGTCGACGAGGAGCACGATTCATCATTCAAGCAGCAGGACGGCATGCGTTATTCGGCGCGCGATGTTGCCGTCTTCCGCGCTCATGAGCGCAGTGTGCCGATTGTCCTCGGCTCGGCCACTCCGTCGCTGGAAAGCTGGGCCAATGCCACCGACAGCCGGACACCCGCGCGCTACACCCTTCTTACACTTTATGAGCGGGCCGTAAAAAACGCCCGTCTGCCGGTTGTTCAGCGCATCGACACCCGGCTGGAGAAATTGCAGGATGGACTTTCCGGAGCTCTTCTACTGGCCATCGAGAAACGGCTGGTGCGTGGCGAACAAAGCCTCGTCTTTCTCAACCGGCGCGGATACGCACCGGTGCTGACCTGCACCTGTTGCGGCTGGATCTCGCACTGCCATCGCTGCGCCGCCAATCTCGTCCTGCATCTGGCCGATGGCCGTTTGCGCTGCCATCATTGCGGCTATGAATGCCGCGTGCCCAAAGCGTGCCCGAGCTGTGGCAATCAGGACATTCAACCCTTCGGGCGCGGCACCCAGCGGCTGGAAGTGGTGCTCGCCGAACGCTTCCCGCAGGCGCGCGTCCTCCGTGTCGACCGCGATTCAGCCAAAAGCCGCAAGCAGTGGGAAGCGCTGGTCGAACAGATTTACGCCGGCGAGGCCGATATCCTGGTCGGCACACAAATGCTGGCCAAGGGGCATGATTTTCCCAAACTGACACTGGTCGGTACCCTGGGTGCCGACGCTGCGCTGTTCGCCGCCGACTGGCGTGCCCCCGAACGGCTGTTTGCTCAGTTGATGCAGGTCGCCGGGCGCGCCGGGCGCGCTGAACTGCCGGGAGAAGTGCTGATCCAGACCCAGTTTCCCGATCACCCCTTATATGCCTCGCTGGTTCGTCACGACTATCCGGCTTTCGCCAACGAACAACTCCGGGAACGCGAGCAGGCCGGGTTTCCGCCCTACGCCTATCAGGCCATGCTGCGCGCCGAAGCGCCGCTGATGGCCGACTCGCTGGCCTATCTTGCCGCGGCAAGGTCATGGCCGCAAGCCGCTGCACATGGCGAAGTAATGCTTTACGACCCGGTACCCATGCGCCTGGCACGTCGTGCCAACCTGGAGCGCGCACAGTTGCTCGCCGAGTCGCCATCACGGCGCGCCTTGCAGAATTTTCTCGGCGAATGGCGTTTGCAGCTCGAAGCCATCAAGGCGCCATCGCGCTTGCGCTGGCATCTGGAAATTGATCCACTGGAGTTTTGATCGGCAAGGGCTGCGAATTCATCCGGCGAGGCGGCTACACCATGCCAGGCACAAGTCAGGAACTTCTATTTGCGTAAAAAAACAGCGAGCTTATGAGCAAGCTCGCTGCTAGCATTACAGTGGCCTTCTTGAAAGGAAGGCCCTGTTACCCGACGAGTGGCGCTTAAAAACCAATTCTGAGCAAAACGAAAGCGGAGACCACAGTGCCAGCCATAGCAATTCCGTAACAGAGCAGTTTTGCACCTGTTCCGGCATGAATACCGAACTCATGCAGCGAATGGTAGACACGGTGCACTGCAAACCACAGGGACAGGGAAATGATCGCAAAAATGAAGCCCTTGCCGATGAAGTTCTGGGCAAACGCAAGCATCTTCGGATAACTCATCGTACCGGCCGGCAGCAAAAAACCAAGCGGGATGGCAATGCCCGTGATGAACACCATCATCGGAACAAACAGCGCCGACAACATGCCGCCCGCGCCGAACAAGCCCCAGAAGATCGGTGCGTTGGAACGCTTAAGAATCTTTGTCATAGTGCAATCCTCCAAACCAGGCCCAGCAACGCCAGTCCGGCCGCAGCGGCGACGGCCAGCGCAGTGCCGGTAAGAACTTCGGGAGCCAGCTTCTTGCCGCCAATGATCACCGGAGGCATCGTGATCGGCAGGATCTTGAACCACGAATACGTATGGTAGACGGCACCAGCCAGCAGCACGAGATGGCAAAGCACGGAGAGAGGGCTTTTCAGGGCCTCAAGCCAGGCATTCCATGCCGCTTCGCCCTGACCGAGGCGGAACACACCGACCAGCAAAACAAAGGCATAGGCCGCAACAAAGAGCGCCGTGGCTTCGTGCGCCATGTACTCGACGTAGAACGGGTTCTTTTTCCACCAACCGTCCATGGAACGGACATAAGGCTTACGCTTGCTCACTTGGAACCCCCTTTCGGCGACAGGAAGCGCAGGAAGTAATCCTTCGCTGCATTGGCTTTGTTGATATTGACGGCACTGGCCGGATCAACATGTTTCGGACAGACTTCCGAGCAATAACCGACCGCACTGCAGTTATAGACACCTTCTTCAGATCCGACCAGTTCCATCCGCTCATCGGCCGCGCCATCGCGCGAATCCATGTTGTAGCGGTGCAGCAGAGCCATGGCCGCCGGGCCGATAAAGTCGGGATTGAGACCAACCTGCGGGCATGCCGCATAACACAAGGTACAGTTGATGCAGGACGTAAACTGGATGTACTTGTTGAACTCTTCCGGCGTCTGCAGATACTCACCCTGAGCCAGGGTGCGCGGCTCTTTCGGGATGATGTAAGGCTTGATGCTCTCGAGTTTCTCGATGAAGCCACTCAGATCGACGACCAGATCCTTTTCGATCGGGAAGTGCGACATCGCTTCGATACGAATCCGGCTTGGATAGTAATCGCGCAGGAAAGTCTCGCACGAAAGCTTGGGGATGCCGTTGATCATCATGCCGCAACTGCCGCAGATCGCCATCCGGCACGACCAGCGAAAAGTCAACGACCCGTCGAAGTTGTCCTTGATGTACTGCGCGCCTTGGAGCACCGACATGTCGTCAGTGAAGGGAACCTTGAAAATCTCAAGATGAGGTTCCTGATCGGTTTCCGGGTTATAGCGGAGAACCTCGATTTCAATGATTTTCTGTTCAGACATGGGAGGCTTTCCTTTCCGCGTCGGCCTTTTCACCTGCAGCGCCGTACGCGCGAACTTCCGGTTGAGACTTGGTGATTTTCACGTCGCCGTAGGCAATGCGTGGTGCGCTGCCGGGCACGTAATACGCTTCAGAGTGCTTGAGGAAATTGACGTCATCGCGCTGCTTGTATGCTTCATCGGGACCATCGAGGCGCTGGTGAGCTCCACGCGATTCCTTGCGGTTGATCGCCGAATGCGCCATCGTCTGCGCCACATCAAGCTGATAGTCCAGTTCGATGGCCATCAACCAGTCGGTGTTCCAGACGCTGGACTTGTCGTCAAGATTGATGTTCTTGAAGCGCTCGCGTAGCTCTGCAAGTTTGTCGCAGGTCGCCTGCATGCTCTCTTCCTTGCGGAAGATGCCGCAACCGTCTTCCATGCTCTTCGCCATTTCCTTGCGGATAACCGAGATTCTCTCAGTTCCGCCGGTCTTGGTTTTCAGTGCCATGACGCGCTGCTCGATGGCCTGCGCCTGCTTGAGCAGGCTGGCCGAATTTCCGGGAGCGACCGACTTGGCATAGTTGGCCGCCTCGTCTCCAGCCAGTTTGCCGAACACGACGATTTCAGTGAGTGAATTCGAACCCAGGCGGTTGGCACCGTGAATACCGACGCTGGAGCATTCGCCGATGGCGTAAAGGCCAGGTAGTGATGCGGCGCACTTGCCGTCAACCTTGATGCCGCCCATGGTGTAGTGCACTCCGGCGCGCACCGGAATCATTTCCTTGGCCGGGTCGATGCCCATGAAGGTTTCGGCCATTTCGTAAATCAGCGGCAGGCGCTCACGCAGCCTGGCTTCGCCGAGGTGACGCAGGTCAAGGTGAACCACCGAGCCGAGAATCGGGTGTTCGATGGTGCGTCCCTTTTGCTGCTCGTACCAGAAGTCCTGACTGAGGCGGTCGCGCGGACCGAGTTCCATGTACTTGTTCTTCGGCTGATCCTGTAGTGGGCCGAGACCGTAGTCCTGCAGGTAGCGGTAGCCAT
>CAIVZW010000148.1 GCA_903910495.1 uncultured beta proteobacterium | reverse complement strand
GTTCAGTGCTGTGCACGGCATGATGAACTGTTACACGAATTTGTCGCGCAGCGCTTGCGTAGCACCCCGGAAGACGCCCAGATCGCTGCCAACGGCAACGAAGGTCGCGCCCATTTCGATGTAACGACGGGCATCGGCTTCAGCCGGAGCGAGTATGCCGACCGGCTTGCCTTGCGCCCTGGCCCGGTCAAACACCGTCCGCATCGCGTCCTGGATTTCCGGATGCGAGGGGTTCCCCAGATGACCATAGGCGGCAGCCAGATCTGAGGGGCCGATGAAGAGGCCATCAACACCGGAAACCGCACAAATGCTATCGATCGCTTCCACCCCCGCACGGTTCTCGATCTGGACCATCACCGTGATGTTGTCGTTGATGATCTTCAGGTAATCCTTGACGGTGTTGTAACGGTTGCTGCGCTGCGCGATCGACACGCCGCGCACGCCTTCGGGCGGATAGCGGGTGGCAGCGACGGCTCGTTGCGCTTCTTCGGCCGACTGGACAAAGGGGATCAGGAAGTTGTAGAAGCCGGCATCGAGCAGACGCTTGATTTCAACGGTGTCATTCCATTGCGGCCGGACAACCGGCGCGCTGACGCTGTCTTTCAGCGCCATGAGCTGGGGGATGAAGGACAGCACGTCGTTGGGCGAGTGCTCGCCATCGAGCAGCAGCCAGTCAAAGCCGGCCAGGCCAAGAATTTCTGTGGTAATCGGGCTGGCCAGCGAACACCAGCAGCCGATCAACTGCTTGCCGGCGATTAGGTCTCGCCGAAACTGATTGGGAAAAGCCGTATAGGGTTGTGTATTGGTCATGATTATTTCCTGTCAGCGCACCAGACACGGACGCTTGTTGTCGAACTTCCAGCCCGGAATCAGGTACTGCATGGCAGCCGCATCATCACGGGCACCCAGACCCATGGCCTTGTAGGCCTGGTGCGCTTTCTCCACTTCCGCCATGTCGATCTCGATGCCGAGCCCGGGTCTGGCCGGGACGCGGATCAGGCCGCCTTCGATCTTCAATGGTTCCTTGGTCAGCCGCTGCCCGTCCTGCCAGATCCAGTGGGTATCGATGGCGGTTACCTTGCCCGGTGCCGCAGCGCCGACGTGGGTGAACATGGCCAGCGAGATGTCAAAATGATTGTTCGAATGCGAGCCCCAGGTCAGGCCGAACATGTCGCACATCTGCGCCACGCGTACCGAGCCCTGCATGGTCCAGAAATGCGGGTCGGCGAGCGGAATATCAACGGACTGCAACTGGACTGAATGCGCCATCTGGCGCCAGTCGGTGGCGATCATGTTGGTCGCCGTCGGCAAGCCGGTGGCGCGGCGGAATTCAGCCATCACTTCACGGCCCGAGAATCCGTTCTCGGCGCCGCAGGGATCTTCAGCGTAGGCGAGGATGCCATGCTTGTCGCGACACAGGCGGATCGCTTCTTCCAGCGACCACGCTCCATTCGGATCTATCGTGATGCGCGCCTTCGGGAAGCGTTCGTGCAGCGCGATGATGGCTTCCATTTCTTCCTCGCCGGAGAGCACGCCGCCCTTGAGCTTGAAGTCGTTGAAACCGTAAAGATCGTGCGTCGCTTCGGCCATGCGCACGATGGATTGCGCAGTCAATGCTTCCTCATTGCGCAGACGGAACCAGGCCTTGTCGGCATCAGGTTCGCTGCGATAATTGTGGGTAGTTTTCTTGCGATCACCGATGTAAAAAAGGTAACCAAGGATCTCGACGGCGTCGCGCTGCATGCCTTCGCCCAAGAGAGAAGCGACTGGCACGTTCAGAAACTGGCCCATAAGGTCCAGTAGCGCCGATTCCACACCCGTGATCGCGTGAATGGTGGTGCGCAGATCAAAAGTCTGCAGGCCGCGGCCGCCGGAATCACGGTCGGCAAAGGTCTTGCGCATGGCGTTGAGGATAGTGTTGTACTCACCCAGCGTCTTGCCGATGATCAGCGGACGGGTGTCCTCTATGGTCTGGCGAATTTTCTCGCCGCCGGGCACTTCACCGAGGCCGGTATTACCGGCGCTGTCCTTCAGGATAACGATGTTGCGCGTAAAGTAAGTGCCGTGAGCTCCGCTCAGGTTAAGTTCCATGCTGTCCTGGCCGGCGACCGGGATCACTTGCATCCCGATAATGCTCGGGGCCCCGCTGCAATTCGTTTGGTTCTGACTCACAAAAATCTCCAATAACAGATTATTCAGATAATTCCCGGATCAGGCGATCATGCGGCGAGGGCTTGGCCGCATCGGATCGCACTTCCGCCGCAGACGTGAACTGATGGACGGTGGATTGATGCGCAGCCTTGCCGCCACTGATCAGCATCTGGCTGATGCTGATCAATATTCCGCTGTAACCACACGCCAGGCATTTTTTATCCGGAAAATATTATTTTCTCAAACTCACTTCTCATAAGTCGTCGTACGTCTGATTTCGAAGT
>CAIVZW010000147.1 GCA_903910495.1 uncultured beta proteobacterium | reverse complement strand
TTCATCCGACCTTGCTCTATCGCGCCCGCTGATTTCGATCATTGAGGCTATAACAATGGCCGGAGCAGTTATCCTGCGTGATCAATACAATTCGTTGTGCTAACGTGCACAGCCTCTAGCGTTGTGTGCGTGTTGCCGGTATGCTGAAACATTCGAGTTGTTGCGAGTTTTTTGTTTTTCGTAATGCTGCGTGACCGGCGGGCTATTGGCTTGCCGTACCCCGTTAATCTCAGGAGAATTCTATGTTGAAGACGCTTGTCGCCGTTGGCTCCGCCTCGGCAATGCTGTTTTTCGGATCCGTGGTTCAGGCCCAGACGAAGTGGGATATGCCGACCGGCTATCCGGGCAGCAATTTCCATACGGAAAACATCCGCCAGTTTGTCGGCGAAGTGGATAAGGCCACCAGTGGCAAACTGAAGATCACGGTGCACGACAGCGGTTCGCTGTTCAAAGCCAACGAGATCAAGCGCGCCGTGCAGGGTGGGCAGGCGGACATGGGGGAAGTATTCATCTCGGCCTTCTCTAATGAAGATCCAATGTTTGGCATCGATTTCATCCCCTTCCTTGCCAGCAGTTATCAAGAAGCCAATAAGCTGTGGAATGCGTCCAAAAAAACAATTGATGCCCGTTTGTCCAAGCAAGGCTTGATGCTGCTTTACTCTTCCCCCTGGCCGCCACAAGGCATTTTCAGCAATAAGCCAATCAATTCGGCGGCTGATCTGAAAGCAGTAAAGATGCGTGCTCACAATCCAGCCACTGCTCGGATCGCTCAGTTGGTCGGTGCTCAAGCTGTAACCATTCAGGCAGCAGAACTGCCGCAAGCGTTGGCAACGGGTGCCGTAACGGCATTCTGGACCTCAGCGGCAACGGGGTACGATAGCAAGGCATGGGAACAGGTCAAGTATTACTATGATGTCGCCGCCGCCATCCCCAATAATCTGGTGATTGTTTCCAAGAAAGCCTTCGCGACACTCGACAAGCCGACTCAGGATGCGGTATTGAAAGCAGCGGCTGCCGCCGAAGCTCGTGGCTGGAAAATCAGCCAGGAAAAGAATGCCTGGTACAAGGAGCAGCTGGTCAAGAACGGCATGAAGGTTGAGCCCGGTTCCGATCAACTGAAATCGGATCTGAAGAAGGTTGGGCTGACAATGACGGCCGACTGGACGACGCAGAGCGGTGCCGAAGGTCAGGCGATCATCGACGCTTATCGCAAGTAAGCCAATCAACCCGGACGCCCTGAAGGGCGTTCGGTCTTTCAGAGGTATCGTTTGATGCGTATTTTTCTGGACCGTCTCTTTGAAGCGACGGGCTGGCTGGCCTGCTTGTTCATGATCGCCACTCTGCTGGCCGTACTCTCCAGCATTTTCGGGCGCTTCATTCCGGCGCTCGAACTGCAGGGGGCCGATGCCTACGCCGGGTATAGCATGGCGGCCTCGGCCTTCCTCGCGCTGGCGACGACCCTGCGCCGCGGCGAGCATATTCGCGTCACGCTGATCATCAATCGCCTGTCGCCGGTCGGTTATCGCTGGCTGGATACCTTCTGCCATCTGTTCGCGCTGGCCGTCTCGGTGATTCTGGCCTGGTATTCGATCAACCTGGTAAGGCAGTCGCTGGCCTTCAACGATGTTTCGACCGGCCTTGATGCGACGCCGCTGTGGATTCCGCAGATCGGCATGGCGTTTGGCACCAGCGTGCTGGCGTTGGCCTTTGCCGTCGATCTCGCCGATGTGCTTTCCGGGAAGAAAGTCCGGGAAGAAAACCCGGATGGCGAGATGGCTCGCACTGAATAGCACGGACAGGACTAATCATGGAACTCTATGTAACCGCATTTCTGATCCTTGCGCTCTTTGCCATCCTCGGCAGCGGTGTCTGGATTGGCCTGTCGCTCGCCGGCGTCGCCTGGATCGGCATGGCACTGTTTACCAGCCGCCCGGTCGGCGACAGCATGGTCATCACCATCTGGGGGTCGGCGTCGTCATGGACGCTGACCGCACTGCCGCTGTTCATCTGGATGGGCGAAATCCTGTTTCGCACCAAGCTTTCCGAAGACATGTTCAAGGGGTTGGCGCCGTGGCTCGACAAGATCCCGGGTCGGCTGCTGCACACCAACATCATCGGCTGCACGATTTTTGCCGCTGTCTCCGGTTCGTCGGCGGCGACCTGCGCCACCATCGGCAAGATGACCCTGCCCGAACTCAAGCGGCGCGGCTACCCTGATTCGATCGCGATCGGCACGCTGGCCGGTGCGGGTACGCTCGGACTGCTGATTCCGCCGTCGATCATCATGATCGTCTATGGCGTGATGGCCAACGTCTCGATCGCCAAGCTGTTTATTGCCGGGGTCTTGCCGGGGATCATCCTGGCCGGACTGTTCATGGCCTATACCATCGTCTGGGCGCTGATGCATCCGGATCAGATTCCGCCGGCCGACCAGAGCATGAGCTTTGCACAGAAGCTCTATGAGTCGCGGCACCTGATCCCGGTGGTGTCGCTGATCATTGCTGTGCTCGGTTCGATCTATACCGGCATTGCCACGGCCACCGAAGCCGCTGCTCTGGGCGTGGTGGGTTCGCTGATCATTGCCGCCGTGCAGGGCGACCTGACCCGGAAGAATTTCCTCGATAGTCTCGCCGGCGGTACGCGTCTGTACTGCATGATCGCGCTGATCCTGTTCGGTGCCGCCTTCCTCACGCTGTCGATGGGCTATATCGGGTTGCCGCGGCATCTGGCCGAGTGGATCATCGGACTGCATCTTTCCCCGCTGGCCCTGATCGTGGCCCTGATGGTGTTCTTCGTTATTCTCGGCTGTTTCCTCGACGGCATTTCCATGGTCGTGCTGACC
>CAIVZW010000146.1 GCA_903910495.1 uncultured beta proteobacterium | reverse complement strand
TGAGCGAAACAATGCAGATTCCCTATTTCTCTCGCAGACCGAACTCGATTTGGTCCTCGAATTAAGACGTTCAAACCCTGAAGCGACACAGTCACTTGTCGCGACTGTTAGGTCAGTTCGCGCGGTTCGGCACTAATACGGCAAGAAGCTGTTAGCCGAGTGTGGCACTCTTAATATCGTATTGCGGTTCCGATCATTCGGCGCTCTGTCGTGCTTTGGCTGACTCGAACTTGACCCTGCTTCTCAATAATTACGCTATTGGTAGGCAAAAATCATGATCGCGCAATCACTCGCTGCGCTTGAAGCAAGCTCCAAGCACCACCCATCGGAGCCTTCGCGCCGAAGCCATTGAGTTCTGAGACCATTGCACGCTGAGATAGGTTGCGGGATTCCATGTTTTCAAAGAGGGATCGGGGTGTCTCAACAAACTCGTTGGCAGCCTTCTGCCTCGCTTCAATATTCGGGCGCAAGTTGTCAGGATCCGCCTTGCCAAGCACAGTTCCGCGTGATCTCGCCACAGCCAAAGCGTCTTTGGTTCGTTGGCGCAAAGGAACCTTCCGTGCGCTGCTTAATGAACTCTGAAACTGCCTGTCGGTAAATATAGCTCGTAGTCGCGTTCTGTTCTTCTGCGTAAAGTTTCATTTGATCGTGCCACTGTATAGGCAATCGTATTGACGTACTGAATTGGTTGGAATATCTGTGCTTCATGTTTTCCTCTTTAATTTCCAAATAGAAATATTGAAAACTTTTTCTTGCTGCGGATCAGTATCTCGGCTTCTTTTATTACGCTTTTAAAGTCTTCCTTGTTTTCGATGATCTTGCGATAGACCGATTTTTGTTGAGCCTGTCGTAGCATCTTTCGCAAATCGTTCTTAATTTGTTCTTTAAATTGTGCCTCTGTATTTATCATCTCTTCATTTCTATCCATATAAATATTGTTTAATGGCTGTTTTATCTTTACTCATTTAGTAGCAACACGTATCTCTGTACCCGTAGCGTAACCAGTACATTTTCTTTGTTTTAAGTTGTATCGCACTCATTGCGTCTCCTCGCTCCTGAAGCAAAGGCTGCCTGTTTAATGCGTTAAGTAGTTAACGTCGCCATGCATCCTCTCTAGCATCGCGGTTTGTTTCGTCATGTAATTAATAGGGTTCTTTGCTAGGTCGAGTGGATCGACCTTAACAAAGACTGCAGCACCGTTTGTGCGGTACATCTTTCCCCAAAGACGACTAAGGAACTCCTGTAGGTTTTTGCATGTTCGATTGGTACCGCCACCGTGCGCAACAACAATGTGCGTGTGTAATCGACCACTACTTTCACCAACTTCGATTGCGCTCACAATACGGATCAGACCGTCGGTTTTTCCAGGCTTGTACTTTCGCCCAAAGCAGTATCTGCCGATAAATCGCCCAAGCTTTTCGACCTTGTCATCCAGAATCGCCTTTTTGCTTGGATATTTTCGGTCATCCATCTGATCCATCTTTGTGTCAGTCAGCAGGGTAATGAAAAAACCTTGTCCATAAGCACCCAGATGTGACGACAGCGCCGCTTCAAGTTTTTCGCGTCCGATAAATTGCATTATTGTCCCTCCACTAACTCAATACATCTCACTACTTTGTATTTAGTAAAAAGCGAAAAACCTGATTCCGAACGCATGACGAAACGTTCCTGTTAGTTATTGACCACGCAATACAAATCTACCAGCATGAGGATTCCAAACAGCATCAAAGTAGAGCCTATTCAGATTTTCCAATAATGCATCGGGGTCGTTAGCATCACATTCAAACCATCCCTTAAGCTTGTGCAGTTCTGATTTGGCATTCACTAACATCTGCTGCACCGCTTTGTGGTGTTGAGCCTGGCTTATACCAACTGTATGTAGCGAAACAGCCAGTAAGCATCACTACCGATAAAACACAGACAAAAAGCGATAAAATTTCACTCTTTTTATGTGTTTTCATGAATGACTCCAAAAATAACAATATGCTAAGAATCGCCAAAGGCTACAAACGCTGAACGCTGACACACATTGAACGAAACCGTGCGCGATTACGATAGGGTTACGACGCCTTCTTCACCTTCCTTTTTTTCCTACCAAGGACTTGAACACAAGATTCTTTAATCTCTATGATCTGAATCGTATCCCAACCTTCCTCACCGTATTTCTCTTCTGCTCTGACTACTGCTATCTGTTCTGTGACTTCTTCACGCGGGTCGGACTTCAACTTGAAGGAGCCAACCTTCACCGAATGGGCAGGGTCAGGCGAGTTTAGATAAACGTCAATGCGGCAATCTTTGTTCATTGTGATTCCTTCACCAAGGTAAGTTGTATTTTATCTTCGCATCAATCTGCGCTTGTGTAAGTGTTCCTTCTGCCTCTACCCTGGTTTTCTTTGCGAGTTGATTGAATCTCTCGATGTAGGTCGATGCTGCCGATGCTGATTCCACGGTGGTTGAAACAGCGTTTATTTCGAATTGATTAATGTTCATTAATAGTCTTTCCTTTTTTAAGTTAAAAGCTCCCTGTCAACTGACAGGAATTAAGAAAAAAGTGGTTTTCGTTATTGATCGCCACTGAAAACATTATCGCTTTTTTGGCAAATATTAACTACCTGCATATCATATTGAATATATAATGTGTTAATACTTTTTATCCGAATCTGACTATGCAGCGACACTTTCCCTATAAACACCCGACTTTTGGCAGTAAAGATCGTCCAAAGCCCGAAAGTGCTTGGACGTCGTCCGTCTATTACTGGTGGTGGGAGTACCTGCGGCGAAATACAGATTATTTGCGCACGTGCGAGCAGGGTGGAAAGGGAAAATGCGCAAAACTATACGTAGATTTCGGAGATGTGCGCACGTCCGACTTTAGGGAATGGTGGCTACATGGAGGTCGTGCTGTACATTGCTTTGCCGAACCTGCCACGCCTACGATTCAAGAACTGCGCGACGGCAACGTTGCTGATATTCAGAACACAGAATGCCTTGTCTTATCAGTGCCTCTAAATCTGCCAATAACACACTTGAGGCAGGAGTTCACGAAGGTCTTACAAAGGCACCACAAGAACAAGAATAAACGCGGAGTCCGAGCGAACTTGTCTTCCAAAGCACGATATACAGTTCAGGGTAAAGTGGACCGTAAATTTCTTGAGAATGCCTTGAAAGTTTGGGATGCTCGACAGACCGAGCCAAAGAAGTCATGGTGGCGGATTGCTCTGGACTCAAAGATTATCCGTGACGACGATTTGGTCCGAGAATTGGACTCGACTGGAGTCGATACCATGATGAAGAACGTTCTGGCTGCTACCGCGAGCAGGCTATACCGTAAAGCTGACGCAATCATCAACAACACGGCAAAAGGGTTATTTCCAGTCAGCACAGTTGGCGTTAAGCCCTAGTAGCTTATGCACAGTTTGGTGCACAGTCTGATTTGATACACCTAAATAACTGTTTTATAATGTTTTTATGAGCAATACTCAGTTCATAACCCATAGGTCGGCAGTTCAATTCTGCCCATCACCACCACTGAATTGAGAAGCCGTTGATCCGCAAGGTTCAGCGGCTTTTTCTTTGCCGAAAGCCCGTCAGGTGTGCCACACGGGTGGGTCGAAAATGGCAGGGAATTACCCCAAACGATCACGGTACAAACTTCAATTTCCGCCGATGGCTTGGGTCATTCCGGTCCGTCGATGCTGGTAGGAAAGTCGGCAATCTGATGCTTGATCCACTGCCGGAAACGAGTGACGGGCCGGGTGTCCAGCATATCCATCCGGCACAGAAAGAAGTAGGACATCGGAGAATCGACGTAAGCGCTGAACGGGCGTACCAGGCGTCCGGCGATAAGGTCGTCATATGCCAGCGAGTGGCGGACCAGGCCGAGTCCCTGCCCTTTGATCGCGGCTTGCAGGATCAGCGCTGAATTGTCGAACATGATGCCGTGCTCGGGTTCCCTGGCCGTGATTCCGGCGGCGGGAAACCACAACGACCACGGTTCGTAATCCGAGTGCATCAGCGGCACGCCGTCGATCCAGGCATGATCGTGCAGCTTGTACTGCCGGGCGAATTCCGGCGAGCAAACGGGGAATAACCAGTCGCGCAACAGAAGTTCGCAGAACAGGCCAGGGTAGGGGCCGGTACCGAAAGCGATCCAGACATCGGCGTCGCCGCTCTTTAGATCGGTCGGCTTGTTTGTCGATTGGACATCGACGTCGATATCGGGACAGGACGAGATGAAGTCGCCAAGCCGCGGTAGCAGCCAGCAGGCGGCGAACGAGGAAATGGTGTTGATGCGCAGCCGCTTGTGGGTACTGGCGCCAATCTCGTGGGTGGCGTCCTCGATTTCGGCGAACGCGGCTTCGACACGTGCGGCAAAGCGGCTGCCTTCGCTGGTCAGTCTCAGGCCGCGACCGGCCTTGTCGAACAGAGATACGCCGAGTTCTTCCTGCAGGGCACGGATCTGGTGACTGACCGCGCTGTGCGTCAGGTTGAGCGCTTCGGAGGCGCGTGAAACACCGCCGTGGCGGGCGACCGCGACGAAGGCGCGCAAGGCGTTGAGCGACGGCAGACGTTTCGACATGTGAAAAATTCTAACAAGAATGCCAAAAAAATCGCGATTGAATTCGCATGCTACGCTACTTAGAATCCTTAATAGGGTTTGCCGGAATGGCAATCCAATCGAGTTCTGGAGGTTGTGTCATGTTACACGAATCGACAAGTCTGCAGACCAGGGAAGCGCGCTTGCTGGTCCGTGACAGGGATTGTTGCCTGATCTGCGACTGACTTATGGAAAATAATTCCTCGCTCGAAACAGTTGCTCCCGATCTTGACTATTTGTCCTTGCCACTGGAAGTGAGGGTGCACGGCCGAGGGGGGCAGGGCGGTGTGACCTGCGCCAAACTGATTGCCTCGCTCTATACCCAGATGGGTTTGCACGTGCAGACCTTCGGTGATTATGGCAGCGAACGTTCGGGAGCGCCGATCCAGGCCTATACCCGTGTCGATCGCCTGGCCATTTCCAACCGCAACAAGGTTTACCAACCGGACCACTTGATCGTTCTCGATGAGGCTCTGATGGGCCCCCAGGTTCTGTCAGGCACGGCACCCGGTGCGCTGCTCTTGCTCAATTCACGCTCGACTCTGGAGTCCTACGCGGGCCAATATGCGGAGTATCGATTCGGCGTGCTTGACGCCACGGCGATAGCGCGCGAACACGGCATCGGCAGCAGCTCGGTCGTCATCATCAATACAACCATCCTCGGAGCCTACGCGCGCCTGCTCGGACTGCCTTTGAGCGCACTGGAAATGGCTTATGTTTCGCTCGGCCTTGGTGGCGATCTGGCCGCCGCTGAGCAAGCCTACGAGCAGGTGCAAATACGAGTACCTACTCAGGCCGATGCCAATCCAGCCGCTTCTGCTTCGACGACGCTGCCTGCCGCGTTTCCTCCGGTCATGCCGACGACCGAGCATTGCGCAGATTCTCCGGTGACGCTCAAGACCGGATCATGGAGCAGCCAGGCTCCGCAGTATCACGAACATCCGGCCCCATGCAACCTGGCCTGTCCGGCAGGCAACGATGTCAGGGGATTCATTCAGGCGTTGAAGAATGAAGGAACGGAGGCGGCGGCGGCCGTATTGCTGCGCACGCAGCCCCTTCCTTCGGTGTGCGGCCGGGTCTGCCCGGCGCCGTGCATGCGTGCCTGCAACCGTGAGGCATTCGACGGTGCGGTGAATATCCGCAGTCTGGAGCGCTGGATAGCCGATCATTCGGAGCTGGAACTGGTGCAGCATACGGCGATACAGCGCCTAAGCTTTGCCGTGGTCGGCGGCGGCCCGGCGGGCTTGAGCGCCGCCTACCAGCTCGCCTTGCGCGGTCACGCGGTGACCATCCATGAAGCCGGTCCGGCGCTGGGCGGCGTATTGCGCAACGGCATTCCGGCCTTTCGGCTGCCGCAGGAGGTCTTGCAGCATGATCTGGAGCGCATCCTGAGGCTGGGCGTAGAGGCGCACTTCAATGCCCGCCTGGGCAAAGCCGACCTGCTGCGCCTGCAAGGCGAGCACGACGCGCTGATCGTCTGTACCGGATTCGGCCCGGCCCTGGGCCTTGCCGTCGACGGCGCCGGGCTCGCCGGTGTCAAGCAGGGTCTGGATTTTCTCGGCCGGGTGAAGCTGGGCAAGGTCGAGTTGCAGGGACACGTCGTGATCGTTGGCGGCGGCAATACGGCGATCGACTGCGCTCGTACGGCACTGCGTTGCGGCGCGGCTTCGGTGAAACTCGTCTATCGCCGTGGCCGCGAGGAAATGCCGGCCATCGCCGAAGAAATCGAAAGCGCCGAGCGTGAAGGCGTGCGCCTGCTGCTGCATCGGCAGCCGGTGGCGTTTACGGGCGATGGCACCGTGTCAGCGGTGCTCATTGCTGAAGTCGAGCCGGGTTCGCCCGACGAGAGCGGCCGGCGGCGCCCGGTGGTGACAAAGCGCACGTCCAGCCTCGCGTGCGACAAAGTTCTCCTGGCGCTCGGCCAGAGCAGCACAATGGACTTTCTGCCCGACCTCTGGCAGATGCGCGATGGTCGCGCCTGGCAAGGCGATCAGGCCCTCGATGTATGGTTTGCCGGAGACTGCGCGAGCGGCGATGGAACGGTGACCCACGCCATCGGCAACGGGCGGCGAGTCGCACTCTCGGCACTGGCCCGGCTCACCGGCGAGCCGGGTGAAGTACTCCGGGAAACCGAGAACCCGGTGGCACCAGGGCAGATCCGCTTCTCCCATTTCGAGGTCGTGCCACCACATCGCGACAAGGAACTCCCACTCTCCACAAGCAGAGGCGGTTTCGAAGAAACCAGTCTCGGCCTCGCCGGGCCGGAAGAAGCCGGGCGGTGCTTTTCCTGCGGGCAATGCACGCAGTGCGACACCTGTCTGATCTATTGCCCGGACGGAGTGATCACCCGCAGCGCAGATGGCTACCGGATTGACGCTGACTACTGCAAGGGCTGCGGCATGTGCGTGGCGGAATGCCCGCGCAGCGCCATGGAGATGCACGAAAAGAACAAGCAAGAGGTGAGTTCATGTCTCTGAAATTGCTCAGTGCCAATCATGGCGCCGCCCTTGCCGCGACCCTGGCGGCACGGGCCAATCGCAGGGGACGGGGTTTTTGCAGCGGCGTCTATCCGATTACACCGTCGACCGAGTGCATGGAATATCTCTGCCTGCAGGAGATCGAGAAGGGCCGGGTGGTAAAGGTAGAAAGCGAGCACAGCGCCATGGGAGTCTGCATCGGCGCTGCAGCGGCCGGTGCTCGCGCGTTTACCGCGACATCATCCAACGGTCTGGCCTACATGGCTGAAAACTGCATTGCCGCGGCGTCCATGCGTTTGCCGGTGGTGCTGGCGGTGGCCAACCGCACCCTTGGTCCGCCCTGGAATATCTGGGCCGACCACGGCGATTCCCTGTTGCTGCGCGACCAGGGCTTGATCCAGTTCTACTGTGCCGACAATCAGGAGTTGTTTGATACGGTGCTGTGCGCCTTCAGGCTGGCGGAGGATGCGGCGGTGATGATGCCGGTCATGGTCTGCATGGATGGGTTTATTCTCTCGCATACCGTGGCGCAGACCGATATTCCGGAGCAGGAGCAGGTGGACAGCTTCCTGCCGCTCACCGCGGTTCCGCATCGACTCGGCGACACGCCCCACACGCTGGGTCAGGTCGAAATACCACATCAGACCGAAGT
>CAIVZW010000145.1 GCA_903910495.1 uncultured beta proteobacterium | reverse complement strand
TGCGGTTCAGTTTTCCAAAACTGTCGGCGAAAGCGATATCTATCTTTTTGCCGGGATCACGGGCGATTTATCGCCGAACCATGTCGATGAAGAATTCATGAGCAAATCGAAATACAAACATCGTATTGCTCATGGCGCCCTGCTGGTGGGCTACATGTCGAGCACGTCGACCCGGATTTTCGAGAAGGCAAAGAAAATCGATGCCGACGAGACCCCCGTATCACTGGGTTATGACCGAGTGCGTTTTCTTGAGGGGGTCTGTATCGGCGATACGATAAAGGTCATTTACACCATCAAGAGCATAGACCCGGTCAAACGGCGTTCAGTGGCAAATGTGGTGGTGACCAACCAGCATGGAAAAGAAGTGGCCGTGGCTGAACACATAATGAAATGGGTCAAGAATTCGTGAGGCGTGATCGGTCCGACCCCAGGTAATATTTGACCGTCTGCAACATGCCTGTAAAGTAAGTAGGTGATCATCCACTCATCGCTTTTGAGTGGATGAGGTCGTTCATGACGGACAAGGTCTTCTGTTACCACTGCCGGAGTTATCACCCGGCTGCCGAAGTGACACTCGTGCACAGCAAGGGGATCAAGCGCTGGCGGTGCCTGAAAAGCATTGCTTCGACCCTGGGCAGCACAGCCCAGCGCGATGCCTTCGGCAAATCAGTCAGCGCAGCGAACCGGGCCAGCAGTTCCCGGCAAGCCGCCAGACCGCTGCCGCGTCCGGTTCTGGAATTGCTTTGGCGCGCGCCGGAAAATAGGGAGGCGCCGGTATGAAGATACTCATCGTCAGCGACGCCTGGGAACCGCAGGTCAACGGCGTGGTGCGTACGCTCAAGATGACGCGACGCGAACTCGAGCAGAAGGGGCATCAGACCGAACTCGTCTCACCGCTCGGATTCCGTTCCATTCCCTGTCCGACATATCCGGAAATCAGTCTGGCGCTGACTACCGAACGCGACGTGGCGCGAAAAATCGACCACTTCGCTCCAGACTGCCTGCATATTGCCACCGAAGGACCCCTGGGCTGGCTGGCCCGGCGCATCGCCATGCGTCGCCAATGGCCGTTTACCACGGCCTATCACAGCCGCTTTCCGGAATATGTCGAAGCACGCTTTCGCGTCCCTACCGCGTGGACGTATGCGCTGCTCAAGCGCTTCCATAATGCGGCGCGCGCGACGCTGGCGCCTACTCCAGCCATTGTCGCCGACCTCCGGGCACGCGGTTTCCACGGGGCCAGGCTTTGGTCGCGTGGCGTGGATCTGGACTTGTTCGACCCCGCGGGGGACAGCGAAGTGTCGACGCAGCGGCCGGTATTCCTTTACGTCGGACGCATTGCCGTCGAAAAACAGGTTGATGCCTTTCTGCGCCTTGATCTGCCAGGAGAGAAATGGGTTGCCGGCGAGGGGCCGGCACGGCGGCGCCTGCAGGCGCGCTATCCCGAGGCGCGCTGGTTCGGCGTGCTTGACGGGACTGAATTGGCGCGCCTCTATCGTTCGGCAGACGTCATGGTCTTCCCGAGCGTTACCGATACCTTCGGGCTGGTGATTGCCGAGTCCATGGCCTGCGGCACCCCCGTTGCCGCCTTCCCGGT
>CAIVZW010000144.1 GCA_903910495.1 uncultured beta proteobacterium | reverse complement strand
CCGGGGTCCAGTTCGTTGATTCTTCTGGATTCCGGCTTTCGCCGGAATGACGGATTTGGAATACTTCAGCATTTCCTTAGGGTACGTTCAACGGTCATGATTATTGATCCGGCCCGCGAACCAGAACCGCTCGCGGGCCGGACCCTTACGTGCAGCGATTACTTGGAACTGCCCCTGATCTTGGCGATTTCCCTGTTCGCTTCGGCGACGACTTCAGCACCAATCTCCGGGATGAAGCGTTCGGTAACCGGCTTGATGCGTTCACGCATCCTGGCCATTTCGTCGGGCGTCACGACAGTGACGGTCATGCCTTTCGTCTTCTTCATATCCTCGAGCTGGCCCGCTGCCAGGTCGCGATTCATCTTGCGCTCGAAGTCACGCGCTTCGTAACAGGCGGTGCGCATCATGTCGTGTTCCTTGGGTTCGAGTTTGTCCCAGAACGCCTTGCTGACCAGGATAATGTGCGGCGAGTACGCATGATTGGTCAGGCTGATGTATTTCTGCACCTCGTACATCTTGTTGGAATAGATGTTGGTGATCGGGTTTTCCTGGGCATCGACGGCCTTGGCCTCGAGCGCCGTGTACAGTTCAGGCATCGGCATCGGGATGGCGTTGGCGCCCATCGTCTTGAACGCGTCGAGGTACACCGGATTCTGCATGACGCGGATCTTCAAGCCAGCCATGTCTTCCATCTTTGCCACAGAGCGCTTGCTGTTGGTCAACTGGCGGAAACCGTTTTCCCAAAAGCACAGGCCGATCATGTTCCTTGGGGTGGCCAGATCGAGGAGCTTTTGCCCGAACTTGCCATCGAGTACCGTGTCCGCTTCCTTCTCGGTCTGGAACAGGAAAGGCAGATCGAACAGCAGGAATTCCTTGATGATGGTGGCGACCGGCGCCGTCGCGACGATGGTCACTTCGAGCGTCCCGCCACGCACTGACGCGATCGTCGCCGTCTCGGACCCCAGTGCGCTGTTCGGGTACAGCTTGCCTTTGAATTTCCCACCGCTCTGGCGAGCCATTGAGTCGATCAATTTCTGCGCCCCTTGCGCGCTCGGGTGGTCCTCGGGAATGCCGATTGATACCCGCATGTTGCGTTCGGGGGTAGTTTGTGCGCTTGCCAGCGTGCCATAACTCGCAGCAAGGGCAACGACCATGAGAGCGCTTAATTTACGAAAACCGTGTGTCATGAAAAGTGTCCTTTCAAAGTAGATTGGTAGTACGGATTACAACAAAGGGCATTGAATCTTGTTTGTAAACATAATGCAATGAAGCTATTGCAGGTACAACTCTTGTTCTTGGAAACTCGACTGTTTTTTCAGGCCTATTTCTTCGGCTCAGGCAGCTTGATACCCGGGAAAACTTTGATCACGGCCGAGTCGTCTTCACCACCATGGCCGGCCGCCGAGGCTGACATGTACATCTGGTGTGCAGCAGCGGACAGCGGCAGCGGGAAGACGCTCTTCTTGGCGTAATCGAGGACAATACCCAGATCCTTGACGAAGATGCTCACCGTCGACAGCGGTGTGTAATCACCGGACAGGATGTGCGGTACACGGTTCTGGAACATCCAGGAATTGCCGGCACTGTTGGTGATCACATCATAGACCTGGTCCGGATTGGCACCGGCACGAATCGCCAGCGCCATGGCTTCACCCGCCGCAGCAATATGTACGCCAGCCAGTAGTTGATTGACCATCTTGACCACCGAACCGGGACCCACTTCGTTGCCCAGGTGGTAAACCTTGCCCGCGATCGCATCGAGGACATCCTCGCACTTGGCGTAGGCTTCGGGCGAACCGGACGACATGACCGTCATTTCACCGGCCATGGCTTTGACCGCGCCACCGGAAATTGGCCCGTCGATCATCAGCAGGCCAGCATCGGCCACCCGCTTGCCGAGAGCCCTGGCGAATTCGGGAGAAACCGTCGCGCTGGCGATGACCACCGAGCCAGGCTTCATGTGCGGCACGGCGCCTTTTTCTCCGAACAGCACGGTTTCAGTCTGGTCGGCGTTGACCACCACGGTAATCAGTACATTGACCCGTGGCGCCATGGTGGCAGGGGATTCGGCACGAATCCCGCCTGCATCGACGACTTTTTGCACCGCTTCAGCCCGCACATCGCAGACGTGCACTTCAAAACCCTCGCGCAGCAGCGACATGGCCACGCCCATTCCCATGGCCCCAAGTCCGATCACGCCGACCGACTTTCTAACAGTTGAATTCATGAATTACTTATCCAACGCATAGCGTAAATTTGTCGTACAACAATACATGTGACAACATTATCAAGTAGATCATAGTCACAGATCAATTGCAACACCTAAAGAAGCCGTGCGATGCTTAATCTGGCGCTCGCATGACGGCCCCGTCGGCGGCAGAACTGGCAAGCCGGGAATAGATGCCAAGATAACCGCGCGTGAACTTTGGCTTCGGACGCTGCCAGGTGGACAGGCGATCAGCAATTTCCTTGTCGGACAGATGCAATTGCAGAACCCCGTTTGGAATGTCGATGGTTATCCTGTCGCCATCCCGGACTGCCGCCAATGGCCCGCCATCCGCCGCTTCCGGCGAGATGTGGCCAACGAAGCAACCATTGTTGGTGCCCGAGAAACGCCCGTCGGTGATCAGTGCCGTCTTCTTGGCCAGTCCCATGCCGTAAAGATATTTCATCGCCTTGTACATCTCGCGCATGCCTGGACCACCCTTGGGGCCTTCGTAGCGGATGACCACCACGTCGCCATCGCGGATCTGGCTGGCCAGAATGGCTTCCTCGGCCGCCTCCTCGGAGTCGAAAACACGTGCCGTGCCGCTGAATACATGCATTGCCGGGTCGATGGCCGCCGGTTTGGTCACTGCGGTCGCCGGAGCCAGATTGCCGCGCAGGATGGCCAAGCCCTTCTGTTGCCCGAACGGACTGTCCATCGTGCTGATGACTTCCGGGTTGGACGGGTACTTGTAGCGGTAGTCTTTCAGATTTTGCTCGACGCTCTGGCCGCTGACCGTCTGGCAGTCGCCATGGAGCAGTGAGAGGATTGACTGCATCACGCGCGGAATGCCGCCGGCCTTGTGGAAATCTTCCATGTCATACT
>CAIVZW010000143.1 GCA_903910495.1 uncultured beta proteobacterium | reverse complement strand
CTTGCTCTCAAAAGTTAATGTACTACTTGAATATCTGCCCCAATGTTGGACTCGACAACGCAATAAAATAAGATTAATGTGTTGTAAATATAAAATTTGTCGATCCAAGGTTTGATAATATGAAAAGAAAACCAACTGAAAAATATATCGAAAAAGCTGAACTGTTAACAGAAGAAGAATTAGAAAAATTATTTGCAAGAGTACGCAATGAATTGCAGAGCATGATGGTTAGCAGAAAGCTGAGTCGATTAGAAGCAGCAGCATTCCAGCTTGAAATCGAAGCTGATCAGGTGATCGAGTGGCGTACGAAATGGGCTGGTTCGCCCACCCTTGTCAAAATGGCAGAAAATATCTCGAGTTAGGATCGAGGAATTTTTTTGCGGGTACGCTATGCTGCTCTTTCCTTTTGTACGGTATTGACTATGAGCACAGAAGTTTATCTCTGTAGCTGCAGAGGAATGGCGGTGCAAGGTGAAAGATCGACACGTACCCAGCGGCCAACAAAAGTATGGGGCACAGAGAGAACAAAAAGAAAAAGCCCTTAGATTCAAGGGCTCATATGGCATTCTGGCGGAGAGGGTGGGATTCGAACCCACGTTAGCTTGCGCTAAGCCTGATTTCGAGTCAGGTACAATCGACCACTCTGCCACCTCTCCGTCAGGGGCAGGATCTTAGCACAAGTCGATCAGCCGATGCGCCTCATCCACCTGACTCTTGCTCTTTTTATTGCCGGTTGCGGGGAGAATACCCAGCAACCGCTCGAAAATACCAGAGCACTCATGATCCTGACGCGTGCGGGCTCAACCACCTATTCGGCTGATGACACGGGCAGCGCCAGCGGTTTTGATTACGACCTTGTGCGCATGCTGGCGAATGAACTGGGGCTGGAAATCCGCATCGTCGTTGCCGCCAGCGACAGCGACATCCTGAATCGACTGAAGAACGGCGAGGGGCATCTGGCGGCGGCATGGCAGACTCCGCTTGAGGATCCGCTGATTCGCAGCAGCACGCCTTATTTCCGGAGCCGTAATGTTCTGGTCACGCACGAATCCTCGTTGCCCTTTTCCGGAATCGAACAACTGGCACACAGGACGGTCCATGTCGTCGCCGGGTCAAGACAGGAAGCAGCGTTGCGCGAAGTGCAGGAACGCGTTCCCGATCTGCTGATCGCCGCTGAACAGCAGCGCAATGATCTCGACCTCATGGAGGGCGTGGCAACGCAGCGTTATGAAGCGGCCCTGGTCAATAATGCGGAATTCGCGATTGGCAGCAACTACTACCCTGAGTTGCAAAACTCGCTGGTGATCGGGTCCGAGCGGCCGATTGTCTGGCTGTTCGCGCCGGACGTTGACCCGGTGTTGATTACACGGGCTAACGATTTTCTGGAGAGCATTCAGAAAAGCGGCGAGATGGATCGTCTGAAAGACCGCTATTTCGGCCACGTCGACCGGCTCACTCAAGCCGACAGTGTGCGTTTTATCGAGCGCATGCACTCCGTTCTGCCCCAGTATCGACCCTTATTTCAGGCCGCGCAGGTCACTACGGGCATCGACTGGCGAATGCTCGCCGCCCTGTCCTATCAGGAGTCGCAATGGGAACCGCAGGCAACCAGCCCGACCGGCGTGCGTGGAATGATGATGCTGACCGAGGATACCGCCGACCAACTTGGGGTCAGCAATCGTCTCGACCCGGCGCAAAGCATACGCGCCGGCGCACGCTACCTCAGCGAATTGCGCGACGCGCTGCCGGAAAGCGTTGACGAACCCGACCGGACGTGGATGGCCCTCGCCGCCTATAACATTGGCATGGGGCACTTCAATGGCGCCCGCTATATTGCCAGAACGCTGAAGGCCGACCCCGATTCCTGGTATGAAATGAAGAAGGTGCTGCCGCTGCTGGCACAAGCCCGCTATTACAACCGCTTGAAATCAGGCAAGGGGCGCGGCGGCGAGGCGGTCATCCTGACCGAGAACGTCCGCGTCTATTCGGACATTCTCAATCGCCATGAACAGCGCTACCGGCCAATGGACAGACAAAACAAGCTGACAGCAGGCAGCAAAAGTTACCCGCTGCAAAATTTCAACGACTAGCGTCCGGCTACACTGGCGCAGCGATCTTTTCCAGCCCACCCAGATAGGGACGCAAAGCGGCAGGTAGCGTGATGCTGCCGTCAGCATTCTGGCCATTCTCCATGATCGCCACCAGCGTGCGCCCGACGGCCAGCCCCGAGCCGTTGAGGGTGTGCACGAGTTCCGTCTTGTTTTTTTCATTGCGCCAGCGCGCCTGCATGCGCCGTGCCTGGAACGCCTCG
>CAIVZW010000142.1 GCA_903910495.1 uncultured beta proteobacterium | reverse complement strand
CTATGCCGACAAGCGCAATCTGGTGGCCTTGAGCGATCAGGCCTGGCTGAAGACTGTCGGCGTCAGCGCAGCGGACCGGCAACTCCTGAAGGCCGGAGTTCCATCTACCGAAGAAGTGCCGAGCGAAGGTGCCGAGGCTTTCTGGGCCAGCCGCAAACAGTGGTTTTTCAAACCGGCTGCCGGCTATGGCAGCAAGGCAACGTATCGTGGTGACAAGCTCACCCGACGCGTCTTTGCTGAAATTTCGCGTGGCGGCTACGTCGCCCAGGCCCTGGTCACGCCCTCGGAAAGGCGTTTGCTGGTCGACGGGGCAGAGCAGGATCTCAAGCTCGATCTGCGCAATTTCGTCTATCAGGGCAAGGTCCAGCTGGTTTCCGCGCGTCTCTATCAGGGGCAGACGACCAATTTCCGCACGCCGGGCGGCGGTTTCGCCGCGGTGTTCTCGGTACCCTGTCGGGGCCAGGACAAGATCTGCTCATGAAGGTCTGACATTGGCCGGAGAGCCCGCTTTTGTTGTGTACAGCCGGATTCGCTGCTTACCCCCTCCTGAAACGCATCACCCCGCCTCTGTGTGCAAGAATCAGATGTCAACACTAACGCCGATGCCGGCAGCGATGGCCTTGTCGATCAGGAATGCTTTTTACTGAAACGGCCCCGAAGGGCCATTCCCAAACGGCGCCAGACCTTACACCTTGCGATTGAGCAGCGCATACAGGAGTATGGCGCCAAAGGTGGCGGTGCCGATACCGCCCAGTGCAAAGTCGCCAAACTTGAGCGTGAAATCGCCCGTGCCCAGGACCAGCGTAATAGCGGCCACAATGAGATTTTTGTTGTCGGCAAAATCGACCTTGTTTTCCACCCAGATGCGTGCGCCGGCAATGGCAATGAGGCCGAACACCACAATCGAAATACCCCCCATGACGGGCAGCGGGATGGCCTGAATGAGCGCACCGAACTTGGGCGAGAAACCCAGCAACAGGGCGATCAGCGCGGCCACCAGGAACATGGCGGTGGAGTACACCTTGGTAGCAGCCATGACACCGATATTTTCGGCATAGGTAGTCACACCGGTACCGCCCGCTGAGCCGCTGACCATGGTGGCAATGCCGTCACCCATGAAGGCGCGACCCATGTACTCGTCCAGATTCTTGCCGGTCATGGCGGTCACGGCCTTGATGTGGCCAAGATTCTCCGCCGCCAGGATAATGGCCACCGGCGCGATCATGAGCATGGCCTTGGGATCAAACACGGGGGCGGCAAAGTTGGGCATACCCACCCAGGCCGCGGCGACCACGCCTGAGAGATCTATTATCTTGCCCAGCCCCATACCGTTGGTAAGTACGGCGTAGATCAAGGTGGCGACAATCAGACCGACCAGAATCAGCACGCGCTGTATCAGCCCACGGGTGAACACCGCCACCAGACCCACGCACACGAAGGTGATGACCTGCATCCAGCTATCGAAGTTGCTGGCAGCCATGTTCTTCACCGGCACGCTCGCCAGATTCAGACCAATGACGGCCACCACCGCGCCGGTAACGACCGGCGGCATGAGCTTTTCAATCCAGCGGGTGCCGATGGCATGCACCAGAGCACCGATGGCCGTGAACAGCGCACCGCAGGCAATGATGCCGCCCAGTGCAACACCAATGTTGGGATTGCCGCCCTTGCCTGCATAGGCCGTAGCGCCAATCACCACGCCGATGAAGGCAAAGCTCGACCCGAGGTAGCTGGGAACCTTGCCGCCGGTCACCACAAAGAAAATGAGCGTACCGACGCCGCTCATCAAAATAGCGAGGTTGGGGTCAAACCCCATGAGGATGGGTGCGAGCACAGTGGCGCCAAACATGGCAATGACGTGCTGCATGCCCATCACGACGGTTTGCGACCAGGGCAAACGCTCGTCAGGGCCGATTACCCCCCCTTGAGCCAGCACGTCGGTCGATCGTTCCTTCCAGTCAAAGAATCCCATGGTTTTTCCTTGTAGAGGTGCCCCCCGCCACCGGGAAGGTGTTCACCAGTTAATAATAGGCGTCCCGAAAAAAATCCGACACAGTATGCTCAAACAACAGGGAAAAGGATAGCGTTTCAGTGACATGCTCTCATTCGCCGGCAAGACTGTAGAATCCCGACTTGTTTCAGCATACATAAACGAATGAAGGAGGCATCACATGCCGACAATGCACATTGAGCTTTTTTCGGGTCGTACCAAGGAGCAAAAGCGTGAACTGG
>CAIVZW010000141.1 GCA_903910495.1 uncultured beta proteobacterium | reverse complement strand
CGATCCCCTCGCCCAAGGCCGAGCCTTTCAAACGCTGGCTGGCCCAGGTGGGTTACGAACGGGTCAAGGAAATAGAGAACCCAGAACTCGCCAGCGCTCGCGCCCGCGAGTTGTATCAGGCCAAGGGTTATCCGCAGGCGTGGATCGAGAAGCGGTTATGAAATTGACTGCGTCTGAAGATGTCCTATCCCTGCGGCTTGCCGCGCATGGATGACCGGCAGGCTGTTGGCGGAGTATTGATCGCCATCAAAGATCGCTTTAACTATGGCCTTTGATGTTAAAGAGTGTTTTAATGTGAATTCTGTGTATTAAAGATGTCGTTAATATGAAACGATCCTCAGGAACCTACGTCACTTCAACGACCTCCGGCGAATCCGTCCAGGCCTTCGTTCCATGTCCGCTCCCTCCTGTCGCCCCTGCGCTTGCGCAGAAGTCCTACGTCGAACAGAACCGGGATGCAGAACTGGCGCTTGCCCGCTTATCCGGGGTTTCGGGCCTGTTGCCTTCAGTAGATTGGCTGCTGTACAGCGCCATCCGCAAGGAGGCCTTGCTTACCTCGCAGATCGAAGGAACGCAGGCTACGCTTACTGACTTGTTCGATGAGGAAGCGGGCTTCACGGTCAGCAACACTGATGATGTAGAGGAAGTCACCAACTACCTGCGCGCCTTCCGGCTGGTACAGGACAATTTGCGGAATCCAAGCGGCCTACCGATCAGCGTTCGCTTGCTGAGTGATGCCCATCGCCTGTTACTTGACGGAGTCCGGGGGGCCGGAAAGCAGCCAGGCGCGCTACGCCGCTCGCAGAACTGGATCGGCGGCACTCGCCCTGGCAATGCGGCGTTTGTGCCGCCTCCGGCCGATCGTGTCCCCGAATTGCTCGGTGACATGGAACAGTTCATTCACGATACGTCGCCGGCACTTCCACCCCTTGTGAAGATAGCGCTGACACATGCCCAGTTCGAAACCATCCATCCCTTTCTGGATGGCAACGGTCGCATCGGACGTTTGCTGATTTCGGCGCTACTCGAACACTGGACGCTGTTGCCAGAGCCGCTAATGTATCTCAGTGGTTACTTGAAACAGCACCAGATGGAATACTATCGGCGACTTTCCATCATTCGTACCGAGGGAGATTGGGAGTCCTGGGTGTCGTTTTTCCTGGAAGGAGTGGCTGCGGCAGCCACCGAAGCTGAACGCAGCATTATTGCAATCGCCAGTTTGGTGGCAGCAGATCGGCGACGATTGCTTGAGTCACCCAAAGCCGGTCCGGCCAGTTATCGTTTGTTCGAGCTACTGCCGATGATGCCGCGCTTCACCGTTGAGCGAGTGCGGCAGAAACTGGAAACAAGTTTCCCGACGGCAAATGCGGCGGTCAAGGTGCTCAGTGAGCTTGGTATCGTGACCGAGATGACTGGGCAAAAAAAGAACCGCACCTACAGCTATCAGGCGTACATCGAGTTATTGTCGCATTGAGCATTCATCGACACTCGACCTAAGCCCACACATGTCAGCGCTGGCGCAATCCGTCAGGCGCGCTAGCCAGCCGGGCGGATTGATTGGTGATGATTTTCACCTCGGTGGGCACAAGGAAGTCGAGCAGTCCGTTCGTGGCGGGCCGAAGATCGGTCGTAATGATCCCTGTCCCTGTGGCAGTGGCAAGAAATTCAAAAAGTGCTGCGGGGCGAACGATGCTCCGGTCATGTTGCATTGAGGAGTCTGCGATGAAAACACTGCGTCAGTTCGCCACGGGCCAAGCCGCGATTCCGCCCGGCACGGCGTGGTACCTCTCCGATCTGGGTGAATTCCGCGGCAAGCAGGAACTCTATACGCGGCTATCACGATGCGCTGGCCTGGATTCATGCCGAGGCTGCGAGCATCCCAATCGACGATCAGTCCATCAAACGCCTGCACGCGATGAGACGTGGCCAGATATGGGATGCCGGGCAGTACAAGGAGAAAGACGGCGACATCATCGAACGCTAATGCGGAACAAGGCTGCGGCAGGAGTCGATGGGCCCACTTTACTTTGCCAAAGCTACGAACTCGACGCAAATCGGATCCAATCCAGTGGGATGGTTCTGCCTGGCACTCAGGCGACCACTGGCCGGGTCGATGGCGTAGACGGTCAGACGGTGGGAAAGCTGTCCGGCGGCGATCAGCCAGAGCCCCGAGGGATCGATGCCCATGCCGCGCGGCTGAGTTTCCGTCGGGTAATGATCGATCAGCGTCAGCCGGCCACTGTGCAGGTCAACCGCAAACGCGGCAATGACACTCGACGTACGTTCCGTGGCATACAAGAAGCGGCCATCGGGCGTGGCACGCAGCTCGGCCGCCCACGCCTTGCCGGCAAAACCGGATGGCAGCATGCTCAGCGATTGTTTCGGCGTCAGCGTGCCGGCACCGGCATCAAAATCGAACAGGTCGATGCTGCCGTCAAGTTCGTTCAGGCAATGCACATGCCGGTTGTCCGGAGAAAAAACCAGATGGCGCGGGCCGCTGCCGGGGCGCACCCCGATCATCGCCGGATCGTTCGGCGTGATACGCCTGTCATTTTCAAGACGGTAAATCCGGATTGCATCCGAACCGAGTATTGGTACCAGCAGCCAGCGATTGGTCGCATCGATCAGCGCCGCATGGGCGTGCGGCAGATCCGTTTCGGTCTGGCTGGCCGGCAGCGGTACGCCGTACGCATCAAGCGGGAAAACGCTCAGGCAGTTGCCGCCATAGGAGGCGAAAAACGCGACGCGCATCGCCCGGTCACAGGACACATAGGCTGGGCCTGTAGTCGCCGAAGCGCTGCCCAGCAGGGCCAGTTCGCCACTGCCCGAGTCGATGGCGAAAGCCAGCAGGGCATTCTCCGTACGTGTTCCGACATACAGGACACGCTGGTCCTGGCGCACTTTCATCGGCAGCGGCGCATTGGCTATGCCCAGCCGCTGGTGCAGGCGGACTTCGCCAGAATGCGGAGCAAGCGAAAAAACGTGGATTTCCCGACTTTCAGCGCAGGAAACATAGACAGCGGTCTGAGTCATGATCAATCGGCCTCGAAAGAAAAAAGTGCAGCGGGTGGTCAAGCCTTCGTCCGTGACGAAGAGTGATCGACAGTGTGTACGAAAAATGAATGATCTCGCCAGTGTTTTGTTCCTGTATTGCCGCCGCATGAATGCGTAGGCATGTCCAGGAAGTCTCCGCTGATGGCGCCAGACCCTTTCAGCGATAGCCGATGAAACGTGCCGGATAGCGCGCCGTCAGCCAGGCCAAAAAGACGTACTTCACTGTCTTGCCGATGCCGACGGCGATCAGCACGCCGAGCGTTGACGGGTCGGCCAGCGAATAGAATAGAATCGCCGGCGTCTGCGGCAGGGGCGACCCGGCGATGACCGCCAGGGCGAACAGACCGTAATCCTGCAGCCAGGCGCTGGCAAGCTGCCAGCTTGCGGTTTCGACCAATTGCGGGAAGCGTGCGACAACAAGCTCCTGTCCCATGAAATGGAATACTTCGACCAGCACGGCGCCCCCTGCGCCACTGGCCATTCCGCTCAGCAAGCCGAGCACCAGCCAGCGGGGCGGCGCGAGGAGAACGGCGGGAATCAGTACCAGCGTGAAAGGGAAGGCAAAGGTCACTGTCGAGACGAAAGCGATCAGGGCCACCATCAGCGCATAGTGACGGTGTCCGGCGCTAGCGTCGAGTATCTTGCGGATCCTGGCAGAGAGCTGAGGCTTGTTGCGCATTGCTATTTATTACCTTTTTACTTGCCGGCAGGGCGAACGCAGGATAGTCTCGTCTCTCGCGCCGGGCGGCTGTTTTTCAGGGAGATACACATGGCTCATGATTCGAAGGTGTTCAAAGCATTCAATATTCTGTGGATTGTATGCGCTTTGCTGTTCTGTGCGCAGGCATCGGCTGTCGGCATCAACGACCTGACGAGCAAGGATACGGCTTCCGGGCTCAAGGAGGCGCTGACCCGGGGCGCCGATTTGGCGGTTGGCCAGCTCGGAAAACCGAACGGATTCATGGGCGATGCGCGGGTGAAAATCCCGCTGCCCGAGTCGGCTCGCGCGGCCGAGAAACTGATGCGTACCTTCGGTATGAAACAGCAGGCCGATGAACTGATCGAGACGATCAACCGCGCGGCCGAAATGGCCGTTGTCGAGGCTAGGCCGATCCTGATCTCTGCCGTGAAGAACATGAGCTTTACCGACGCGCGCGGCATCCTCACCGGGGGCGAAGACGCGGCAACGCAGTACTTCAAGCGGACGACCTCGGGCGCCATCGGCGCCAAGTTCCTGCCTATCGTCAAAAAATCGACGGCCAAGGTTAATCTGGCCGGACAGTACAACCAGTATGCGGGCCAGGCCGCAAAACTCGGCCTGCTCGACAGGAAGGACGCCGATCTTGACAGCTATGTGACGCAAAAGGCGATGGATGGCCTCTTCCTGATGGTCGCCGAGCAGGAAAAAGCGATTCGCAAGGATCCGATCGGCACCGGTTCGAGCATGCTGCAGAAGGTTTTTGGCGCGCTCGGAAAATAGGAGCCAGGTAGGGGCCGTCTGTTTGGTGATGGCCGCGCATTGTTCAGGATAGGGCGCCCCTCTTGGCTTTTTCGGCATAAAGCATGTGCATTCCTTGAGCCTCTGGCGACCCATGACGAAAACCATGTACACTTCACAACCAGCGTCACCTGTCTGAAAGGCGTGCCGGATTGTTGATTCACATTCAATCCGTAGCGCCCGATGATCCGAACAAATATCCCATCAGGAGCCTGAACTAATGAAACCCGTTGTTTTGACCTTTGATCAATTTCCCTCATTTCTGACCGATCCGCTGAATGCCCAATTCGATTTTCACCACGCGGTGAACAAGAACGACCCGGTCGTAATGGAAAAACTGTACGCAGAAACCCGCGCCGTCGTCGTCAAGGGCGAAAATATCCTGACGCGCGAGTTGATGATGCGTTTTCAAAAGCTGGAAATCATTGCGGTGAATGGCGTCGGTTATGACGGCATCGATGTGGTGGCGGCCCGTGACCTTGGCATTGCAGTGACCCACACCCCGAACGTACTGACCGATGACGTAGCCGATCTGGCCATGGCGCTGATGCTTTCGGTATCCCGTCGCCTGGTTTTCGCTGATCAGCATGTGCGCACAAAGGCCTGGCTCAAGGGTGCTTTCCCATTAGGACGCAAGCTCAGTGGCAGCCGTCTGGGCATTGTCGGGCTGGGGCGCATCGGCAAGGCGATTGCCCGGCGTGCCGAATCCTTTGCCATGTCGATTGCCTATACTGATCTTGCGCGCAGCGTGAATCCCGAAGTGTCCTACGCTTTCTATCCATCGCCCCAGGCCCTGGCCAGAGAAGTCGATTTTCTGGTGGTGGCTGCTTACGGCGGTCCCAGTACGCGCGGGCTGATCAACAGCGAAGTTCTGAATGCGCTGGGGCCGAACGGCTATCTGATCAATATAGCTCGCGGCTCGGTGGTCGACGAACCCGCCCTGGTTGCTGCCTTGCAGGAAAAGCGCATAGCCGGCGCTGCACTCGACGTGTTTGTCGATGAACCCAACGTCCCTGTCGAGTTGTTCGCCATGGACAATGTCGTGCTGACGCCGCACATGGCCAGTGGAACGCTACAGACCCGTACCGCCATGGCGAATCTGGCCGTTGCCAACCTGGTGGCGCATTTTTCCGGGCAGCCGCTACCGACGCCTATCCCTCGTTGATCGAGAGAGGATTGCTGCCGCGCTATGAAGTATCAATACCGTTCGGGCTGAGCCTGTCGAAGTCCGCCCACCCTTCGACAGGCGAACGGACTTCAAACATCTTATCGCCGGATCAATAACTGTAGGGACAAGATTCTGTTCCGCTATTGAATGGACGCTCCGCGTGCTGAAGAGAATGTTCTCCGCCTTGTTTTCCGGCCTGCGGGCGGCATTTCTGCCCGCCCTTGACGGCATCAATCTCGGCAAGCTGAAACCCGGTATCTCGACGCTGCAGGAGGTGCGCGACATCATGGGGGCGCCGGCCATGGAGTGGCTGGATACGGACGGAGCACTGACCTGGGAATATCCGCGCACGCCGCAAGGCGTCGTCAATTACATGATCGACTTCGGCCCGGATAAGCTGCTGCGCGAAGTTCGTCAGGTGCTGACCGAGGAGAATTTTGCCCGGGTCAGAACCGGGATGCGCAAGGATGATATTCGCCGACTGCTCGGGCAGCCGGCGCATGAATTGTATTTTTCTCTCAGCAAGGAACAGGTCTGGGACTGGAAGACCAAGGTCGAAGCTGGTATGGACGGGTACTTCAACGTGCATTTCGACGATGGCGGGAGCGTGCTGAGGACAAGCACCAATGTTGACGCCAAAAGTTGAGTCAGCCCAGAGAATGCTTCTGCGGTCCATTCTGAGCGTGGTGAACAACGCCTTGTGGCTTGACAATCAAGGGCTTGCCGCGTAGATTCACGCCCTCGACCGGCCTGATTGTCCGGCTCGCGCCGATTTGAAGTTCAGCTTGCGGGCGCGTAACAAATACGGCTAAAGCGGGCGCGATTCGATGCTTTTTCCGAAACCCGTTCGCTGACGACGCTGGACGGGTTTTTCATTTTTGAGGTTTCAAATGCAGCCTGACCGTAGCGCCGAACTCTCCGCTCTGTTGCAACAGCGCATCCTCATTCTCGACGGGGCGATGGGGACGATGATCCAGCAGCACGGGCTGAAGGAAGCGGACTATCGCGGGACACGCTTTGCCGGCCATGCGCATGACCTGAAAGGCAACAACGATCTGCTGCTGCTGACGCGGCCCGATATCATCCGCGGGATTCACAGCGAGTACCTGGCGGCCGGTGCCGATATCCTCGAGACCAATACCTTCAACGCCACGGCCGTTTCGCAGGCCGATTACAAGCTCGAAAGCATCGTCTATGAGCTGAACTTCGCCGGGGCGAAGATCGCCCGCGATGCATGCGATGAATTCACCGCCAAGGACCCGGCCAGGCCGCGTTTCGTCGCCGGAGTGCTCGGCCCGACCTCGCGCACGGCCTCGATCTCGCCGGATGTTCACGATCCGGCTTGCCGCAACACCAGCTTTGACCAGTTGGTCGACACCTACAGCGAAGCCATTCGCGGCCTGTGCGACGGCGGCGCCGACCTGCTGCTGGTTGAAACGGTGTTCGACACGCTCAACGCCAAGGCGGCACTGTTCTCGATTGAGCAGCATTTCGAACGGCTTGGACGGCGCTGGCCGGTGATGATTTCGGGGACGATCACCGACGCCTCCGGGCGCACACTCTCCGGACAGACGGCCGAGGCTTTCTGGAACTCGCTCAGCCATATCCGGCCGCTGTCCTTCGGCCTCAACTGCGCGCTCGGCGCAGCCGAACTGCGCCAGTATGTTGAAGAACTCTCGCACATCAGCGACTGCTATGTTTCTGCGCACCCGAACGCCGGGCTGCCCAATCCGCTTTCCGCCAGCGGCTACGATGAAACGCCGGAACAACTGGCGAAAGAAATCGTCGACTGGGCCAGGCACGGTTTTTTGAATATCGTCGGTGGCTGTTGCGGCACCACGCCGGCGCATATCGCGGCGATTGCCCGGGGGGTCGCCGGGATTGCTCCGCGCGCCATTCCCGACATTGAAAAGAAGCTGCGTCTGTCCGGCCTTGAACCCTTCAACGTCGGCAAGGAATCGCTCTTTGTGAATGTCGGCGAGCGCACCAACGTCACCGGCTCGAAGGCCTTTGCGCGCATGATTCTCGAAGGGCGCCTTGACGACGCGCTGGCGGTCGCTCGCCAGCAGGTGGAAAACGGCGCTCAGGTGATCGACATCAACATGGATGAGGCGATGCTCGATTCGAAAGCGGCGATGGAGCGCTTCCTCAAACTGATTGCCTCCGAGCCGGACATCTCGCGCGTGCCGATCATGATCGACTCGTCGAAGTGGGAAATCATCGAGACCGGCCTCAAGTGCATCCAGGGCAAGGGCATCGTCAACTCGATCTCGATGAAGGAAGGCGAAGCCAAGTTTGTCGAGCAGGCGAAACTCGCGCGCCGTTACGGTGCCGCGGTCATCGTCATGGCCTTCGACGAAAAAGGACAGGCTGACACCTACCAGCGGAAAATAGAAATCTGCGAACGCGCCTACCGGCTGTTGGCCGGAGACCCAAACCGATTCCATCGCAAGATGGATGCGAGGCGGCAAGGAGGCGGCGACGAGACATACCCGGAGGGTAGGCGAGGAGAAGCTGATGCAGCCAACGAAGCAGATGCTCGCGAGGGGGTCGGTTTTCCGCCTGAGGACATCATCTTCGATCCCAACATCTTCGCCATTGCTACCGGCATTGAGGAACACGACAACTACGCCGTCGACTTCATCGAGGCCTGCCGCTGGATTCGCGCCAATTTGCCGTTCGCGCAGATCTCCGGCGGCGTCTCCAACGTGTCCTTCAGCTTCCGTGGCAACGATGCGGTGCGCGAGGCGATCCACACCGTTTTCCTCTATCACGCGGTCAGGGCCGGGCTGTCGATGGGCATCGTCAACGCCGGCATGGTCGGCATTTACGACGACCTTGAACCGGCGCTGCGCGAGAAAGTGGAAGCTGTCGTGCTGAACAAATCGCCGGAAGCCGGCGAAGCGCTGGTCGAGTTTGCGCAGACGGTGAAGGAAGGCAAGTCCAAAGACACAGGTCCCGACCTTTCCTGGCGCGAGTTGTCGGTCGAAGCGCGGCTCTCGCACGCCCTGGTCAAGGGCATTACCGACTTTGTCGTTGCCGACACCGAGGAATGCCGCGCCGCATTGGAGGCTGCCGGCCAGCCGCCGCTGGCGGTGATCGAAGGCCCGCTGATGAACGGCATGAACGTCGTCGGCGACCTCTTTGGCGCCGGCAAGATGTTCCTGCCGCAGGTGGTCAAGTCGGCACGCGTGATGAAGCAGGCGGTGGCGCACCTGATCCCCTATGTCGAAGCCGAGAAGCTGCGTACCGGCGCCGCCAGCAAGGGCAGGATCATCATGGCCACGGTCAAGGGCGATGTGCACGACATCGGCAAGAACATCGTCGGCGTCGTCCTCGGCTGCAACGGCTACGAGGTGATCGACCTCGGCGTCATGGTCTCCTGCGACAGGATACTGCACGCGGCAAGGGAGCACGATGCGCAGGCCATCGGCCTGTCCGGCCTGATCACGCCGTCGCTCGAGGAAATGAGCCATGTAGCCAGCGAAATGCAGCGCCTCGGTTTTGCCGGTGAAGACAGCGGCGAGGCCATCCCGCTGCTGATTGGCGGCGCGACGACCAGCCGTGCCCACACCGCCATCAAGATCGCGCCACACTATTCCGGCCCGGTGGTCTACGTGCCGGACGCCTCGCGTGCGGTCGGCGTCGTCACCAAACTGCTGTCAATCGATAACGCCGCCGGGTTCAAGGACGAAGTTGCCGCCGACTACGCCCGCGTGCGCGAACAGCATGCGCACAAGAAAGGCGTGCCACTGGTTTCGCTGGCTGCCGCGCGCCACAACCGTTTCGTCTGGAACGCCGATCCGTCCTATCACCCCGTTGCGCCGGCTAAGCCCGGCCTGCATGTACTGCGCCATGTCGATCTGGCGACGCTGGCCGAGTACATCGACTGGGGCCCGTTCTTCCAGACCTGGGACCTGGCCGGCAGTTTCCCGAAGATCCTCGACGACACCGTGGTTGGAGAAACGGCGCGTTCGGTTTTTGCCGACGGTCAGGCCATGCTGCAGCAGATCATTAGCGAAAAGTGGATCACCGCCAACGCCGTCTTCGCTCTCTACCCGGCCAATGCCATCGGCGACGACATCGAGATTTACACCGACGAAACGCGCAGCGAAAAACGGATGACCTGGCACAACCTGCGCCAGCAGCACGAACGCCCGTCGGGCAAAGCGCATTATTGCCTGAGCGATTTCGTTGCCGATAGAGGAAGCTCCGACTGGATCGGCGTTTTCGCCGTCAGCGCGGGTCATGGCATCGAGAAGAAACTCGCCGAATTCGCAGCGGCGCACGACGACTATCGTTCCATTCTGCTCAAGTCGCTGGCCGACCGCCTCGCCGAAGCCTGCGCCGAATGGCTGCACGCCCGGGTGCGCCGCGACTACTGGGCTTATGCCGCAGACGAGTCGCTGGACAAGGGCGCGCTGATTCGCGAAGAATACCGCGGTATCCGGCCGGCCCCCGGCTATCCGGCCTGCCCCGATCACACCGCCAAGGGCCCGCTGTTCGACCTGCTCGACGCCCCGGCCAACGCCGGCATGGGGATCACCGAATCTTTCGCCATGACACCCGCGGCAGCGGTCTCCGGTTTCTTCCTCGCGCACCCGCAGGCGCACTACTTCGCCGTCAGCAAGATCGGTCGCGACCAGCTCGAGGACTGGGCGCAGCGTGCCGGAATGAGCGTTGCCGAAGGCGAACGCTGGCTGGCGCCGGTACTTTAGGCAAT
>CAIVZW010000140.1 GCA_903910495.1 uncultured beta proteobacterium | reverse complement strand
GAGCGTATTGCGCAGATGGTATAAATACAGGGGTTCGTAGGCGACCTTATTGATCACACTCGATTCGCAGGGCGTGACCTGGGAGATGATGGAGGCGATGGTGTAGTTCGTGCGCCGGGTGATGGCGGTCACGGTCATGGAGAAGTTGTATTCCTCAAGGGCCATATAGCCGTGGGATTCGCCAAACGGGCCTTCAGGCTCCAGGGAGTCGGTGTCGATAAAGCCCTCGACAATGACCTGGGCCTGGGCCGGCACGAGGAGATCAACGGTCTTGCAGCGAACGATTTCGATGGGCGCCCCGGCCAAGCCGCCGGCCACGGTCAGTTCGTCGGTATCCAGGGGCAGCTTTTGCGGCCCGGTAAAGGCCACGATAGGCGGCGCGCCAAGGACCACGGCAACCGGCATCTTTTGGCCCAGCGCTTTGTATTTGCGCCAGTGAACTCCGCCGCCGGCCAGGGTGGCGCCCTCCATCATGACCACCACCCGGTTGGGCGCTTTGAGATTGCCCCGGTACAGGCCCAGGTTCTGGATGCCGGAATCCGGGTCGCGGGTGGCCCACAAGGCAGCGGTGAAATACGGGGCGGTGTCGTAGCCCGGGGTGGAGATGGGGATGGGCAGAGCGTCGAGGCCCTTGCCCTCGCCCAGGAGATCGTCGCCGGTCAGTACGATTTCCTGGCACGGCGCGGACGCGACTTCCTTGGGAGCGATAGGCGCGGCCATGGCGGCCAGCCAGGTTTCCCCGATATCGGCCTCGGGCTTGCCCATACCCATGGCGTAGATGTGCGGCGTGGCGGCCAGTGCCCCGATGGCGACTTTGGCTCCGGGGTAGCTGCGGCCCTTGGCATCGGTGACATTGGAAAACAGGAAGGCCTTGCGGCCACTCTCGGGGATGCCGCCCCGGTACTGCCAGCGCACAAGAGGATGCATTTCGCGATCTTTGTCAATGGGGCGGTCGATGACATGGAGCAGGCCAGCGGCGGCCAGTTTGTCCAGATGGGCGTCGAGATCGTCGTAACCAGGACTTTGCGGCGTCATGCGTCTTCTCCGGAACGGGCCAGGCGGCGTCTGGGGGTGGTCGGGCGCCCAAGGCGGGCGCGGCTGCTTGGGGGATATCATAACACTAACCGGATAGTTAGTGTCAAGGGAGTCCAGGCGCGATCCTCGAAATAGTGCACAACCGTCACGATGGGCGTAATGGTGGGGGGTGAAAAAGGGCAATAGGGGGACCGCAAGGATGGGATTCGGGCGAGTTTTCGTCAAAAACCAGATTCCGGTAAAAAATTCGAGCATGTCCGGCACGTCCCCCCCTGCCGCCGGAGCATTCTTTCTGCCTTCTCGCTTCCTGCCGGTTCAGTCGTGCAGCGGTATCGTCAAGGCGTTGATGACGACGTCTTCCAGAAACGCGGCCATATCGAGCAGGGTGGGCATGGGTGGTTGGCCGGCGTCGATGGTTGTAGCGAGCTGACTTCGAAACGGGGCGTTGATGGTATTGACCAGCAGCACGCCGGCCAGGACGACCTGGAGTACGGCCGGGTTGACATCGCGCAGACGGCCCGTGTCCACGCCCTGTTCGACGAATCGGGCGGTGACGCCGTGGATGCGTGCATAGGTTGCGGCCAGTTCCGGGGTAGTGTTCCGGGAGCCACCGGCCAGTTCGTGTGCGAGGGTGCGTGGGGCGTTGCTGTTGCGGGCGAATTCATCGGCATGGATGCGTACGACCCCGCGAAGGCCCGCCACAGGGTCGTCACAGTCGGCCAGTTCACGCTCCAGGCGGTCGGCAAAATGGGAGAAGTGACGGGTCAGCACGACGTTGTAGAGTTTTCTCTTGCCGCCAATGTGGTAATAGATCGTGGCCTTGTTGACCCCGGCGATCGCGGCGATTTCGTCCATGCACGTGCCGGCGTAGCAGTTTTCGGCGAACATGGATTCTGCCGCATCTAAGATGCGGGCCACAGTAGGCGAGGCGAAATCGATGAGGGTTCGGCGTCCACGCTCAAGGACGGGCTTCTGAGGTGAGCTTTTCTTCAATGTTGACTCGGAGATTGTGTTGAGTTACACATTTACTGCTATCGGGATCCATAATTTTATAGAGTATAACAATATTTTTAGCTACATAAAGCTAGTCGATCCACCATGTTAACATCCAAGCAGCTTTGCTCCATGGGCGTTGGAGAAGATTTCACTGTTCGTTGGATTTTTGCCGGTGGTCATGCGGAGACAGTCTTTGAACCTTGGGAATGCGGCACGGGAGTCGGCTAGGGGAGGACCGATCCTACGCCACTGGCGGCCTCACACAGGGCAAACCGCAGGTGAATACCTCTTCCGAAAAATCCGCTCAAATCCCTGCATGGTGCAACCTGGAAAATTTCCCCGGTATGCTCCGAGGCCCTGGTTAATGCACTAAAGGCCGAATTGGCGTACCGGGGCTCGCCTTCGGTTAAGTTGATGGTCTGGACCCACAAGGTGACTCCAACCATACGGGCGTTATGGAGCCGTTCAGCGGCACGGGAGGTGTATACCGCCAAAGCTTCGCGCATCTCCTCGATCTTGGTGACCGATTATGCCGACCAGCTCGCCCTCTATCACCCCGAAAGCGCCCAGCGGCTGTTCCACGGGAAACGTTATTGGTAATGTACTGGTCGATCGTCGCGTTTGTCAATCGTAATGGAAGGGACATTGACCATCTAGACCATGTGCACGGCGACGACTGTCTCCGCCGTGTCGCCCAGGCCCTCGTCGCGAGTATCAGGCAGTCCTGTGAATTCGCCTCGCGCTATGGGGGCGAGGAGTTCGCAGTCATCCTGCCTGAGCTCACCACGAGCAATGCGTTAGACGTCTCAGAAAGGCTGTGTGAGAAAGGCTGTGTTGCGCCGTCAGGGGGTTGGCTATGCCACATGGTAAAAGCCCGACTGCGGACGTAGTGGCTGTGAGCGTTGGGGTCGCTACCTTCAAGCCGGCGCGAGGGGGACGACCCGAGGCTCTCGTCCGAGCTGCCGACGCGCATCTCTATCAGGCTAAAAAGCAGGAACGAAATAGGGTGGTCGTTTCATTGATGGAGCTGTGACGATAGGAGGGGTTAATCGCCCTCATGTCCACCCGTGAGTACTTTTCAAAATGGCAAGCTGTGTGGCCGGTTCAATACCTGAGAGCATCACCCCTACCATTTTGCAACGGAACCCAAGCCAGAATATGCGCTCCAGAGCTTTTCGTCCCTGCGCAGGATCTCCGAGATATGGGACGTGGGCGGGGCCAAGGCCATGCTCGCGCCTTGGCAATACTACGGTTCTACGGCCGGATTTTCCACTCCCTGGAAGACGTCCGACAAGCCGTGGGGGAATTCGTTGAACGATACAATGACCAGTGGCTCGTGGAGAAAAACGGCTTCAAAAGCCCACGCCAAGCTCGACGTGATTGGCAGGCCGTCAACGATGTGCTAAAGGCGGCTTAACGCTAAAATGTGTCCAGGAAACCGGGCGCTGTACATAAAGGGTGCTAATGTTTAAAAACCTACGTCTCTGGGCCAAGATCATGCTGGCCTTGGGTGCCGCCATCGGCATAGTCAGCGCAGCACTGACGTTCACCAACCTGCTCAGCATGAGCAGCCTGATCCGTGAGGCTGAGCGTAGCGCGCTCGACGCGCATTTCAAGGCAATCAAAAGTGCCATTGCCGCCGAAAGCCGGGTGGCCGAGTCGCTGAGTGCGGTGGTTGCCAATATCCCGCTGGTACAAGAAAAATTCAGCACAGGAGATCGCAAGGCGCTGAGCGAACTATTCGTGCCGGGCTACAAGCAGCTGGCCGCCGAGTATGGATTCGAGCAGTTCCAGTTTCACACACCACCAGCCACCTCATTCCTCCGTATGCATATACCGAATAAGTTCGGTGATGACCTGTCTTCATTCCGTCACACGGTGATCGAAACCAACAATAATCAGAAACCGACACGTGGGCTTGAGGTCGGCGTTGGCGGTATTGGTGTGCGCGGCATGGTGCCGGTCATGTACAACGGCAAGCATCTTGGTTCTGTCGAATTTGGAATGAGTTTCGGCCAGCCCTTCTTCGAAAATTTCAAGAATCTGAATGGTGTCGATTCGGCCTTTTACATACTGGATAAGGAAGGCTTCAAGACCATTGGGTCGACTCTTGGTAAGGAGCCACTGCTTGCTGTCGAGTTGCTGAAGAAGGCCCTAGCTGGAGAAGCCCAACTGCATCAGCGCGAAATCAGGGATGTCCCCTACGCCGTTTATGCAGCAGCAATCAATGATTTCTCAGGCAAGCCGATCGGGGTCATCGAAATCGCCATGGACAGCAGCCACTATCAGGCAATGCTGGCGTCGGCGCGCACCACATCGATCATTCTTGGCGTGATTGCCATCGCCTTCGGCTTGCTGCTAGCAATGCTGATTGCACGCCACCTGGTGAGCCGCATCAATACCGTGGTTGAAGGTGTGAATCGAATCGCTCTGGGTGATCTATCTGTTGATATTGCACTTGACGGCAGCGATGAAATTGCCGATCTGGCTCGAGCTACACGTGAAATGCGGCGTAAGCTGCATGACCTGGCGGCTGAAGTGAGAATCAATGCGGCACAGGTGTACAGCGCGGCGCAGGAAATTTCGAGCGCAGTCGTGGGGCAGGCCTCTACGTCGACCGAAATGTCCTCGTCGGTGGCTGAAATCACATCGACCATGGAAGAACTGTCGGCTTCGTCTACCCAGATCGCTGATCATTCAAAATCGGTTGTCGACATTGCTAACCAGACGCTGGATGGCAGTCGCCGTGGCTCCGAAGCGATGCAGATGGTACTTGGCCGAATGAGCGACATTCACGCTGACAACCAGCGCAGTCTGCAGGAGATTGTCGATCTGGGTAGCAAGTCCAAACAGATCAGCAAAGTCATGGAGATCATCAACGCGGTGGCCGACCAGACCAAACTGATCGCCTTCAACGCTGCGCTTGAAGCTTCCAGCGCGGGTGAAGCAGGCAAGCGCTTCTCGGTGGTGGCGAGCGAAATCCGTCGTCTAGCCGATAGCGTGACCGATTCCACGCACGAGATTGAGACGAAGATCAACGAAATTCAGGATTCGATCAGCCGTCTGGTTATCACCTCGGAAAAAGGCAGCGCAGGGATCGCCGCCGGCACGACAGCCAGCGCCAATACTGCCGAACACCTTGACGCCATCGTCAATACCGCCACCCATACGAGCAGCGCCGCCCAGCAGATTTCGCTATCGACTCAGCAACAGAAAATCGCCAGCAATCAGGTCGTCGTGGCGCTGCGCGAGATCGTTACCGCCAGTTCGCACACCGCGCAATCGGTCAGCCGAATCTCGAAGGTCAGCAAGGAGATGTCAGATCTATCATCACGGCTCGATGCGTTGGCACATCATTTCAAACTCGTCGCCACGGCCTGAGCACTGCTGCAATGAGCAAGATCCGAGTGCTTATCTCCGATGATAGCAGCCTCGCACGTGGCCTGCTGCGGGATTTCCTCGAAAGCGACGAGAACATTGAAGTGATCGGCGAAGCGTGCAACGGGCGCCAGGCCGTTGACATGTCGCGCGAGTTGAAGCCTGACCTGATTACCATGGATCTTGAAATGCCGGTGATGACCGGATTGCAGGCCATTGAAGAAATCATGTACAGTAAGGCCGTGCCCATCCTCGTGGTGAGCAGCGTGGCGGACGCACAAAATGCACTGGTCGCCTTAAGCTGTGGCGCACTCGAAGTGGTAAAAAAACCTGATTACTCGCCAATTGAAGCGGCCGACTTTATCGCACGAGTCCGGATGCTGGCGGGAGTGTCGGTGATTACACGGCAGCGGCCACACAGCGTTGCAGCGCAACCCTTGAGTGCGCCCACTCAGCCCGTTACCACTGCACCAGCAGGGCAAGCCATATCGCATGGCTATAGGCACGTTTTCGCCATTGCCTGCTCGACCGGCGGCCCGCAGGCACTGGCGCAGATATTGCCAGCGCTGCCAGGCGATTTCCCCTGCCCGGTGCTGATTGCTCAGCACATCTCCGACGGTTTCGCTCAAGGCATGGTCGACTGGCTCTCCAGCCTGTGCAGGCTACCCGTTCGACTGGCCGCCGAAGGTGATTTCCTGCAAGCCGGTGTCATTTACATTTCGCCTTCCGAGCAGCATGTCCGATTGACCTCGGCACACCGCGTGGCACTGGTCGAATGCACCCCGTTGGATGTCTTTCACCCCAATTGCGATGTGATGCTTGACTCCGTAGCTGATATCTTTGGCCGTCATGCCGTTGGTATTATTCTCACCGGCATGAGTAGCGACGGCGCCAGAGGAATCGCGCGAATTCGTGAAAAAGGTGGCGTGACGCTGGCACAGGACGAGGCCAGCTCGGTGATTTATGGCATGAACCGTGTGGCCATTGAGGCCGGCAACGTTCATAAGATCCTGCCGATTGAAGCCATTGCCCAGGCGATGACGAAGATTGCGAAAGCGGAGGGGGGGCAATGAGTTCCGATGCCAATCAAGTCTTTGATCAAGTCGCGATGCGGCCTGTTGGTCGAGGGGCATGGTGAGGAGAAGCTGGCGCAGGCACTGATCGAGCGCTGCGCGGTGCTGGCAATCCGGCCCGACGACTATTACGCACGCCTGAGCAGCGACGAAGCCGAGTTTCAGGAGTTGGTGAATCTGCTCACCATCAACGAAACGTATTTTTTTCGCGAACCCGAACAGATCCGCCTGCTCGTTGACCGACTGGCGCCTCGTTTTCTAGCAGCCCCGGGAAGGAATGCGCCGGTACGCATCCTGAGTGCCGGCTGTTCGTCGGGTGAGGAGCCCTACTCACTAGTAATGGCACTGATGGACAAATATGGCGAGAGCGCTGCGCGCTTGTTTGCCTTTGTCGGCGGAGACATCGACCGCGAGGTGCTGGCCAAGGCGCGGCATGCCCGCTACAATGAATTTTCCTTTCGCGGCGTGCCGGCCAGCGTGCGTAGCCACTATTTCGACAAGGATAAACTGAGCTACCGGCTCAAGCCCGAGGTGCAGCGGCTGGTGCAATT
>CAIVZW010000139.1 GCA_903910495.1 uncultured beta proteobacterium | reverse complement strand
GGGCGTCGTTTCTCGTCGCGGCCTTTGCCAGACAGTTTGGCGTCAAGGAGATCGTGCTCGCGTCTACCGGCAATGCCGCATCGAGCATGGCCGCTGTTGGCGCGGCGGCGGGTATTCGCATCAAGGTATTCCTTCCCGAAAAGGCCCCGCTCGCCAAACGCATCCAGGTTCTCCAGTACGGCGCAGAACTCGTCACGGTGAACGGAACCTACGACAAGGCCTTTGACCTTTCACTCGAGTATTCGGACAGGACAGGCTCTCTCTCGCGCAATACGGCTTATAACCCCCTGACCATCGAAGGCAAGAAAACCGTAGCTTTCGAAATAGTTGAAGACTTGATCAAGGCCGGATCGGGTGCTGCCGACCATGTATTTGTCCCGGTGGGGGACGGCGTCATTCTTGCGGGCGTATATCGGGGGTTCGAGAACCTGATCAAGCTGGGCAGAATCACCCGAATGCCAACCCTCTGGGCTTGCCAGGCCGAGGGATCAAGTGCTATCGCGCGCGCTTTCGTTTCCACTGGTTCCGGAAGCGATGCCTTTGCTGACCCGGTGCCTTCAGATACGATAGCTGATTCGATTTCTGTAGACGTGCCGCGAAACGGAATGCACGCCTTGTCCAAGCTCAGGAAATACGCGGGCAGGACGGTCACCGTTTCGGACGCCGAAATCCTTTCGGCCCAGAGAGTGCTTGCTTCCAGTTCGGGGCTTTTTGCCGAACCCTCTTCGAGCGCCGTGTTTTCGGCCTGGCTCAAGGTACGGAAATCCATTCCTGCCGAGGAAACCTGCGTTTTACTGATCACAGGCTCTGGCCTGAAAGATGTGCAATCCGCAGCCCGTGGGCTGGGATTGGCACAGTGAAATTTCAAGGAGAAAGACGATGATTGACCTCAAGATCAATGAAGCACAACGAAAAAGGAACATCCAGCGCTGCCGGGAAAAAGGGATCATCCTTCCGACCTACGCCCAGATGCGTGATCCTGCAAAGATACCTGACAGCGTGAAAAAAGAGCTGGCAGGAATCGGCCTGTGGGATGTTCATGTCAGAAATCTTTTCCGCATCAACTGGCATAACGAGCCGGTCGAGAACGGTGGCGGATTCGGTGGCGTCAATTTCGTTGAACTTCCGAGCGCGATCACGGGAACCAAGGCAAGGATCGTGGGTATCGTGGGCAAATGGTTTCCCACCGGAGCACACAAGGTCGGTCCGGCTATTTCCTGCCTCCTGCCTGAACTAGTGACGGGACGCTTCGACCCGGCGACAAAAAAGGCCGTCTGGCCGAGCACCGGGAATTACTGTCGGGGAGGAGCCTACATCTCTCGCCTCCTTTCGTGCCCTTCCGTCGCCATCCTTCCGGAAGGTATGTCCAAGGAGCGCTTTGACTGGCTCAGGACGATGGCCGAAGAAGTCATCGCCACGCCGGGCTGCGAATCCAACGTCAAGGAAATTTTCGACAAGTGCATCGAACTGGAACGGACGCGTCCCGACGCGGTGATCTTCAACCAGTTTGACCAGCTGCCCAATTCACTCTGGCACTACAACGTGACGGGCCCGGCCATGGCGGAGGTGTTCAGAAAGATTGCCCGGCCGGGTGATTCAGTTGCCGGCGCGGTGCTGGCTTCAGGCTCGGCCGGAACAATGGCCGCAGGTTCGTATCTTCGTGACACCTTCCCCGGGGCCAAGGTCGGTGTGGCCGAAGCGCTGCAGTGCCCGACCATCCTTGAAAACGGCTTTGGCGATCACCGCATTGAAGGCATTGGCGACAAGCATATTCCCTGGATTCACAATATGCGCGAGACCGACGCGGCCATTGGCATCGATGACGAGCTGGCCATTCGCTTCATTCGCCTCTTCAACGAAGCGGCCGGGAAAAAGGCGCTGGCCGAAAACGGCGTGGGCAAGGAGGTACTCGACAAACTCGAGTGGATGGGGATTTCCAGCATCGGCAACATGATCGGCGCCATCAAGTTTGCAAAATATTACGAACTCGGAGAACACGACGTCGTGTTCACGGTATTTACCGATTCGATGGCGATGTATCAGAGCCGCCTCGCTGAACTGAACGCGGAACGTGGAGCATACGACCAGCGTCAGGTCGACCGCGACTTCGACAGACTTTCGGGGATTTCGCTTGATCATGTGCTGGAGTTGTCGCACGTCGACAAGCGTCGCGTTCATCAACTCAAATATTTCACCTGGGTCGAGCAACTCGGCAAAAGCGTTGAAGAACTGCGTGCCCAGTGGTATGACTACCGGAATTACTGGGGATGCCTACGTACCCAGACTGAAGATCTGGATGACATGATCAACGAATTTAACGCGGAGGTGAGCAGATAAACCTGTTGTAAAGGCAGGGCAGTGCTGCTTAATACCGGTTGCGGCGAATCGTGCCGGTTTGTATCTCTCTGCTTTCAGTAAAGCGTCAGCCGCGGGTCCCCTTTTTGAAGGGTAAGCAGTACATGAAATCGCTCAGAGAGCTTTATCGGATTGGTATCGGACCATCGAGCAGTCATACCATGGGTCCGAATTTTGCCGCAGAAGCGTTCAGGGATTCCGTGTCGTCAGCGGCGCATATCCGCGTCACGCTCTATGGCAGCCTGGCGGCCACCGGGCGCGGACATCTCACGGATCTGGCCGTGAGCAAACCTTTCTTTCCGACTCCTGTCGAGCTCGTCTGGGTACCCGAACAACGGCTTCCGCGCCATCCTAATGGCATGAAATTCGAAGCGCTTGATGAAACAGGACGTGTCGTTTCGTCCCGCATCACCTATTCCGTGGGTGGAGGCGCCTTGCTTGATGCAGATGGCCAGCCGGATGGTGGACAAGACGTCTATCCTTACACGTGCATACAAGAGATTCTTGAACAGGCTGAAGGCGACGGTCTGCTGATCTGGGAACTGGTAATGCAGCACGAAGGAGTAGCCATCTGGCCCTATCTGGAAAACATCTGGGCGGCCATGCAAAAAACTATCGAGCGTGGCCTCAACGCCGAGGGTAAGTTGCCTGGTTCGCTCAACGTTCCACGCAAGGCTTCTGCCTATCATGCCCGGGCACAGAGTATGGTGGGCTACTTCGGGCAAACGGCCTTGCTCTTTGCCTATGCACTGGCGGTATCGGAAGAAAACGCTGCCGGTGGCGAGATCGTTACTGCGCCGACATGTGGGTCGTGCGGCGTTTTGCCGGGAGTTTTCTTTTTCCTGAAGAAACAGTCGAATCTTTCCGACGAGAAGATCGTTCGGGCTTTGGCTACTGCCGGCATGATCGGCAACGTGGTCAAACGCAATGCCTCGATCTCCGGGGCAGAAGTCGGTTGCCAGGGTGAAGTAGGAACAGCATGCGCCATGGCCGCTGGAGCTGCTGCTCAGCTATTGGGGGGGCTCCGTACGCCAGATCGAATATGCTGCAGAGATGGGACTCGAACACCATCTGGGACTCACCTGTGATCCGATTGGCGGCTATGTGCAGATTCCATGCATTGAGCGCAATGCCATCGCCGCAGTTCGTGCGGTCGATTGCGCGGCCTATGCGCTGCTCTCTGACGGTCAGCACATCGTTTCCTTTGACGAAGTGGTGAGCACCATGTGGGAAACCGGGCGTAATATGAAATCGATTTACAGAGAAACAGCCGAGGGCGGGCTGGCGAAGATCCATCTGTTGCGCAAGAAGGGTGTGAACAGCTTCCACGGCATGGGGAGTTGAGGTGTGCTTGCATTCTTCAACGGTTGGTTGTCTAGAACACTTCTCATTCGGAACTATTGATCCGGCCCGAAAATGTATGAAGTCGTCACCCCGGCGAAAGCCGGGGTCCAGGAGATAAATCCACGCTAGTACTGGATACCGGCCTTCACGGAAGTTCATACTTCATGGGGCCGATGCAATAACTCGATTTCCGATTGACAATTCACCGGACATTATGTTGTTGCCACTACACCTGCTTAACTCCAAGATTGACGATTGCACGATAATTGTCGACAATATCGCATTGAGCATGTTTGTGGCCTTAGCATTTATATTTTTTCGGCTTATAAGCCAATTACAAAGTAGCTTTTGATCGGCCAAAACTCGATCATGCAGTTGTAATGGGGCAAGTGGTATGAACGAGACAGAACACGAACTGATGTAGGTTATGCGCAACTTGAACAAATCGCCTTAACCTCGGCCTACGGTGAAGTGAAAAGAATTGTTCTGTAATTCGACCTGGTGATGGAATTATGCTCCGATGATAATGAATCCTTATCCTCTGATGGGACGGATCAGGCAACAGATCGTGTCGCGCCCGCTGGTTGACATCCAGGGTTCAATTGAGGACAGCATCTTGCGTCTGGTACCCTCGCTCAAGGTTCGTCCAGGGGCAAGGGTGGCAGTGGGATGCAGCAGCCGGGGAATCAAGAATTATGCGTTGATCGTCAAAGCCGTGGTCAATGGCTTGAAGGCTGCCGGCTATAGACCTCATTTGTTTCCGGCGATGGGTAGTCATGGTTCTGCCACCGCAAGAGGACAAGCACAGGTGTTGGCACGTACCGGCATCAGCGAAAAAACCATGGGCTGTCCCATAATTTCATCGCTTGATGTCGAGATCGTTGGACAACTACCTACGGGAATGCCCGTAGTGATGGATCGATCGGCATTTCAGGCTGACGCTTTCGTCGTTGTCAACCGCATCAAGTCGCACACCGAGTTTACGCACAGTTTTGAATCGGGCCTCATGAAGATGATGGCCATCGGGATGGGAAAGGAGTTTGGCGCCACCTTATACCATCGTTTCTTCATGAAACATGGCTACGCTGCTACGATTGAAGCGATCGCCAACCTTATCCTGGAAACACGACCGCTGCTCTTTGGCGTCGGCATCGTCGAGGATGGCCTGGCGCAGACATCCCAGGTCAAAGTCATTTCTGCGGAAAGGCTTCTCGCCGAAGAGGTGAAACTCCTGAAGTTGGCTCGCAAGATGATTCCGAAACTGCCGTTCGAAGATATTGACGTTCTCGTGATTGACGAAATGGGCAAGGATATTTCCGGTTCCGGGTTCGATACGAAAGTCGTCGGCCGCCTTTCGATGCCGCTTTTAGGTCCCGATCCAAAAACTCCGCGCATCAAACGCATTGTTGTATGCGACCTGACCGATATTTCAAAGGGGAACGCCGACGGTGTTGGTATCGCCGACTTCATCACAGAACGCCTCTACACAAAGATCGATCGGCAGGCCTTATACGTAAACGCGCTCGCCGGCTCTGAGCCTGAACATGCGCGTATTCCGATGGTGCTGCCAACCGATCATGCCGCCGTGGAAGCGGGCATTGCCACGATCGGACCTGTGGATATGGAGACTTTGCGCCTTGTGCGTATCATCAACACCCGTGACCTTGAGGTCATGCAAGTGAGTTCTGCTCTGCTCGCTGAATGTCAGGGGCGTGCCGACATACAGATTCTGGACAATTCCTACCCTCTCGCATTCACCCCCGACGGAACCCTCGCTCCATTGAATACCAAAGCGCGATAGACTCGATCTACCAGCAGTTCATCGACATTGCTCATGACTATCATCCAAGCGATTGTTCGCCCGAGGCAAGCAGCGGTCAAGGCTCTTGAAAATTGCCGCAAGATTGACCGTGGTTCAAGGATGGTCCGATTGCCCGGCAGTAAGAGGCGCTAGTCCTTTTGCATCACGGATAATATGGACTATGCCGTAAAAGGTCATTAGCAGAAAACTGAATGGGATTGCGGCATAGGGCAACGCCATTGATATGCCAAGCGCTGGTGTGGTCTGTGCCTGTGTGCGATAAACTAGTATTGCTCCAAATACGGTTACAAGCGCCACCGTCAAGGTTCCCAAATAGGTCACTATTCGCTTCAGATTCTGTTGCAAAGCAAGCGGCATCGCTTCCCTAATGATGGTGATTCCCAGGTGACCATTCCTTTTGTGCAGGATGCTCGCACTGAGCAGGGCATACCAGACGATTGCGAATCGAAGAAACTCTTCAGACCAGGTTAATGCGCTGTTGAATACATAGCGCCCGGTTACATGCATCCACGCGACAATGAGCATGACGATGCCGAGCGCCATGGTAACGTGAAGCGTAGTCTTCTCAACAGAGTCGCAAATTTTTTCCAGACTCATTTTTTCCATTTGGATTGCTCCGGTACCCGGGTTATGCCATCAGGATGCTCATTCAAATGCAGAGGACTTCAGTGCGACGGGGGACGCTACAGCAATGCGCCCCCGTTTCTGACTTTAAACGGAACGATCAGAAGCCCGCGTTCACATCCTTCTTCATCACTGCAATCGACGCCAGCCAATCGTCGACGAACTTCTTGTCGGTTTTTGCTTTGACTTTTTCGACAATAGCAGCCTGGGACTTGGTGCGCATAGCGTCTTTGCTAGCAACGGTCAATTCATTGACCTTCATACCCTTGTCGGTCAGCTTCGCCACAATAGAAGACTCGCGCGCCATATTGACATAGCGACTGTAATTCTGGGCCAGCACAGCGCCCGTTTCAATTGCCGATTGATAGTCCTTGGGAAGTTTCTTGAACCACGCGAGGTTTGCGACCAATGGCATCGGGTCGTAAATATGGCCGGTCAAGGAGGTGAATTTCTGTACTTCAAACATTTTCACTTCCCATATGTTCGCCAACGGATTCTCCTGACCATCAACAATCTTCTGTTGCATCGTCATGTACAGCTCTGTCCAGGGAACTGGAGTTGGGTTTGCGCCAAGTAGTTTGAAGTTCTCCATATGCATAGGCGCTTCCATCGTCCGCAGCTTAATTCCTTTGAGATCGTCCGGGCCGTTGATCGGCTTCACGTTGTTGGTCACGTGACGAAAGCCATTTTCCAGATAGGCAAGACCCTTGAGTCCTTGTTTTTCACTTGAACCAAGCAGCGCCTGGCCCATCGATCCATCAAGCACACCCCACGCTATCTCATAACTGTCGAAGGCGAACGGAATATCCAAAACCATGAACTTGTTATTGAATGTTGTCAGGGGGCCAGCTGACGCGGTGGCCATTTCCAACGCCCCACTCGCCACTTGTTCCACTGATTCCCGCTCACCACCGAGTTGGGAATTGTAATAGAGAGCTACCTGCAACCCACCCTGCGTCTTTTCTTCGACGTATTTCTTGAACATCAGCATGCCGATCGACTGTGGATGTGTCACTGCGTTGCACAGGGATACGCGAACCTTGATGGGTGTTGCAGAAAACGCAAGGCTTGACAACAGAAGTGCCAATACGACGACGACACTCTTGGTAGTCCACGAGTAAAAGCTTTTCATTGACTTGTCTCCTTTGATCTAGATGGTTGAATAACACTTCTGCTTGCTTCCATGCGACTTCCACTACTCTTGAATATTGCCTAGTAACCAAACATCCTGGGCAACCACAGCGTGATTGGCGGGAAGTAGGTCAACAGAAAGAGGACAACGATGCTGGCGGTGATCATCGGCCATCCTGCCTTGAATGTCTCCTCGATGGTCGTGCCGGCCATTGGGCTGGTCACGAATAAGACGATACCGAATGGCGGCGTCGCAAGCCCGATAACGAGATTGACACAGATGATCACTCCGATCTGAAGCGGATCCACACCCATAGCCCAAGCGATTGGCGCCAAGATAGGGCCCAGCACTATAACGGACGCATAGTCGTCCATGAACATCCCGTTGATCAGTAGCAGGATGTTGAGCAGAAGAAGGAAGAGCCACAGAGGGACATTCGCCAGCGGGGCGCTAATGATGTCTATAATCTGCTCGTTGGCAATCGCCCAGGCGGTTACCGTAGCAGCGCCAGCCAAAAGAATCACGAGTCCCGACGTAATGGCAGTTTCCATGAAAATCGGCGGAAGATCACGCCACTTGACGTCCTTCATCACCAGCATTGAAATAACAAAAGCGTAGGCGGCAGCGGCTGCCGAGGCCTCAGTTACAGTGAAGACTCCGCTAAAAATCCCGCCGAGGATGATGGCGGGAAGCATCAGCGCAGGAAGCGCCTTGCGAAACTGAATCCATCTCTCAGGCCAGTCAGCTTTAAGATGGTTGGGCAATTTGTTCTTTTTGGCAATGAAGTAGATCACTAACATCTGGGCAACGGCGATTGCGATAGCCGGGATAACTGAGGCGAGGAAAATCCCGGCAATTGATGTTTTACCAACCGAGATGCAGTACAGAATCATCAATACGCTTGGCGGCATGATCGGCCCTAGTAAGGATGCGCAGGCCATTACCCCGGAAGCGAAGGCCGGTTTGTAGCCCTCCTTCTTCATCATCGGAATTAGGAATGATCCGAGCGATGCGGTTTCTGCCACCGCGAGCCCCACAATGGCTCCCATGAAGAGACAGGTTCCGACCGTAACGAGCGCGAGCGCCCCGCGTACATGTCCCAGAAATGCATTGACGAAGTCTACTAGCGATTTGAGAAGATTTCCCTTGACCATTAGCTGTCCGGTCAAAATGAAGAATGGCACCGAAAGCAAGGCAAAGCCATTCATACCCTGAAAGATACGCTGCGGCACGAGCGTCAATGGGTAATCCCCTGCAATCAGATAAAAGATCGAGCTAAGAATCAGATTAAACGCAATGGGAAAACCGATCACGAGCAGCACAACGAAACTTATGCACAACACTGTTAGAGCCAAGGTCTCTCCCTCCCCGGATTATTCTCATGTCTAGTTATTTACCAAACCAAATACATCTATCCGCCTGCTCAATCTAGAAACGATTGATTACTGCTCACGGCCCTGACAACAAAATCTTTGATACGTGCGCTAGTACAGCCCAGCATGTGTTACCAATGCCATATCTACTCTAGGGAACTGATCTACCGACAAAAAGATGTATTTCAAAAAACGAGCACACTTTGTAGGTCCCGCCCCTTGAAACTGACAAAAGTATTGCCGATTGTCGACAATAATGCAATAGATAATTATAAAATTATCGAAGATGTCATCTGGTTGATAAAAGTCCGTTTCAAATAGTGTGAAATATCACATATCCCGTTTCCGGCTTTGTTAAGATTGACCATCCGGTAAAATTCGACGTGAGTGAAGTATGTGTAAGTTATTTTGGTCAACTATGACTGGGCGGTCTGGTTACCCAAATGTTCTCACCCACTCAGCTGGCTTCGAATTTATTCTCCCGTACTGAGCTTCTGTCGGCTTGCGAAGAGCCTCGATTGCGTGGAGTCCAACATATGTGTTCGTGTATTTCACAAGGAAGTGATGATGCATGAGCGATGAGACGGCCGCTCGCAATAGCACCCGCACGAAAGATGAATTGCGTCAATGGCTACAACATCTAGTCAAGCGAGTCCGACGACAATGGATACCCAACCGGGGAGAAGACCGTAATCAGTTGCGATATGGCGAAAGTAACGGTTCTCGCTTGACGTCGCGATTGTGCTGCAGTAGGTTTGATGGACGGTTCAAAGGGCAGAGGATGGATCAGCTATCCTAGTCTTCCGCAAAGACATAAATAGGCGCATAAAGATTCAAAGTTACGATGTCTTGTAGTTGAACCCTATCAATTTGTAAGAGCAATGTGTCTGTATAAAGGTGACTGATGACTATTCTTAACGCACAGAAAATAGTGAAGCGCTCAGCGGAAGTTCAGGCGGCAGACTCACTCCGGCTATTGATAACGGATGGAACAATTCCTCTCGGGGCGCGAATAACGGAGACTCAGTTGTCTGAAGAAATGGGACTTTCACGTGCAACCATTCGTGCGGCTCTCCACCAGCTTTCGACGGAAGGTCTTACTACGTTAGTGCCATATACAGGGTGGACAGTTATATCGCTTTCCACTCGGGATGTTTGGGAACTCTATACTCTTAGATTGAGCCTTGAGCGACTTGCGGCGCAGTTGGTCGCTACAACATTGGACAAGAGTAAAGTTGATGAGCTAACGGAATCCGACAACAGATTGATGAGGGCATGCAAGTCGGGCCGTCAAGATGAAATTGCGGAAGCTGATTTCGCTCTGCATAAGTCAATTATCTCCTTGGCGGGTCATGGGCGACTTAAGTGGCAGTACGAACATATTGAAAACCAGATTCGCCTGGTTATCAAGTCAAGTGACTCGTTAATTGAGGATCCGGAAACAATTTATGAGCAGCACCATCCCTTGGTCGATGCAATCTTACGAGGAGATGCTCAAGAGGCGGGTGCATTGGCTGAAGTGCATAACGAGTGTGAAGGCAAGAAACTGTTGCATCATTTGCAATGTCTGGAAGAGGTTGATAGGGACGGTCAGAAGAACATTCAGAGCGTCCGAGAAACTCGATTAAGAAATCTCAAACCGCGCAAAAACGCACGTGTTCAGCTGAATAACTGAGTAATTTCCTTGAAATCAACTACATCGAAAGATGCCAGCTCTTTGTCGTAATCCGCTTGGCTTATCTTTGGCCAAATCCAGAATTTGTTTTCCAGGGGATACTTAGCGCCGTCGATTATCCTCGCCGATCGACTGAGCGCGATCAGTTCTGCCCCTCACATGTCGCGCCAACTCCAGTGCCAAACGATCTGTTTGGCCCGGGTCAGCACTACATGGCTGGAAGTCCGCGCTTGAACGGTATGTATCCAATCCAAAATTATTTCTTATTGCATGATTGTCGACAATCGGCAATAATTATATTGCTCAAGCAGATGGAAGGAGATAAGCAGTGCCTTCCACTCAAAGAATTGCCAATAGCTTACGGCTGCCCCGCGAGTTAAATAGATAGGGATTCGGAGGAAGAAATTGACTAAGAAAATAAGGAATTACGACGCCCTTGTATCTCACGGAGATCAGCAGTCCAGAGAGATCGTCCTGGCGATTGCTGAGGCGACTTTGCAGCGCTTGGATTCCTATAAGCGCATAAAGAGTATCGCCCACATGGAAGGTGATGTTCTCCATATAGGAATCAAATCCTGGGATCTTTCAAGAAAGAGAAACGTCTATTTGGTTGGGTCCGGAAAGGCATGCAATGCCATGGCGCTCGCCTTCGACGAGATCCTTGGCGAAAAGCTGACAAAGGGAATTGTGATTGTAAAAATCGCAGAAGAAACTGATGTGTTCAACAAAACTGAAGTCATCGTCGGAGGCCATCCGCTTCCGAATGAACAAGGTTACCTGGCGTCGAAGAAAATACTGGCCTTGGTCGATAGTTCCGGACCTGAGGATCTGTTTATCGGCGTGATTAGCGGTGGAAGTTCCGCATTAATGAGTTGTCCGATTGATGGAATTTCCCTGCAAGACGAAATTGATGCAACCGATGTATTGCTTAAATCGGGGGCCGGTATCTATGAAATCAATGCCATTCGCCGTCACATCTCGCAGATGAATGGAGGAATGTTGGCAAAACGAATTCAATCGGTCGGTGCTGAATTTATCGGTTTGGGCATTAGCGATGCTGTGGGAAATCCACCAACTGGAGATATAGGGGTTCCCTACAAGAAATACGCCAGTACTCCGATTGGGCCAGACAAGACAACGCTTGATGATGCGCGAAGAGTCATAAGCGATTATGACCTCGCCGACAAACTTCCGAAAACTATCGTCAATTATTTGATGAATGTCGGACCGGAGGGAGAAACGCCAAAGGAATTCCCCGATAACACTTATTACCTGCTGAATACACTGGCTGACTCCTGCATTTACGCGAAGGAGGAATCGGAAAAGATCGGCATGCCTGCAATTATCTTGTCTTCATTCCTCGAAGGCGAAAGTAAAGACGCCGGAACGTTCTTTGCCTCGATTGCCCGCGAGATTCAAGCACACGGCAATCCGGTAAAGGCGCCTTGCGTGATTCTCACCGCCGGCGAAACGACGACGCGAATTCCCGACAACAAGGAAATTACGGGTCATGGCGGTCCATCACAGGAACTGACCCTGAGCTTTGCGATCACGGCGGCAAAAACGAAAGGGGCGTGCATGCTCTCGATCGACTCCGAGGGCACCGATGGCACCACCGAGGTGGCCGGGGGAATTACAGATTCCCAAAGCTATGCAACTGCCGTCAGAATTCACGTCGATGTTCATGCCGCACTGCGTGGCCACGCAACTTACGAGGCGCTATCGGCAATAGGTGATGCCGTATTCACAGGCAACACGGGAACGAATCTGTGCGATTTCAATATTTTGTACATTCCGGCGCTCGACTAGCATTTCGTATTTGTCACATTTCAGCTTAGCGAAGGTAGTTTTCATGCAACACACAAAGATCAAATCAATTAAAGCAAGGCAACTCATCGACTGCAAATGCCGACCCATGGTCGAAGTCGATGTTGTCACCGAGGATTGTGTGTTGGGGCGCGGTAGTTCGCCGACCGGGTCTTCGGTTGGCATGCATGAGGCGTATGTACTGAGAGACGGCAACCCAAAGGAATACCATGGCCTGAGCGTCCATACAGCCGTGCGCAATGTGAATGAAATTATCGGCCCTGCGCTAATTGGTATGGACGTAAGAGATCAAAGCGCAATCGATGAAAAAATGATTGCTCTCGATGGCACGAAGAACAAGGCAAACCTTGGCGGCAATGCAATTTATTCAACCTCAATCGCATGCATAGAAGCCGCTGCAGCGGCAAGCGGACAAGCTCTCTACCGCTATCTGGCAGGGGAGGAGATAAAGACCGTCCCGATTCCAGGCTTTAATGTTATTAACGGCGGCCGAAATGAAAGGCTGGTTCAGTCCTTCAATGAATTTATCATCATGCCCTACAAGGCAAATGACATTTACGAAGCCGTAGAGATTGGCGTCAAGGTTTTTCAAGAGCTTAAGGTAGTAATCGCGAAATATTCCGGATCTGATCCCAAGGTTGCCAGTTCATACGGTTATGAGGCCCCGTCAGATGATCCTGAAGTGATCTTGTCACTTATGCAGGAGGCCGTTGATCGCTGCGGCTATAACGAGAAAGTGGCTTTTGCGCTCGACTGCGCATCTAGTGAGTTTTTCGATAGTGCGACGAATACATATCTGCTAAAAGGCGATCGCATCACTTCTGACGATCTGATTTCATATGCGCAGAGACTGGCAGAGAAATTCAATCTTGTATTCATCGAGGATTTGTTGGATGAAAACGACTGGAATGCATATCCGAAAGCCGTGAAAGAAATTCCGCGGACGATCATCATCGGCGACGATTTGATCGTGACGGACATCAAGCGTCTGGAACGAGCCTATCAATCGAAGGCCGTTGATGGGTTTGTATTAAAGCCGAATCAAGTGGGTACGATCACCGAGGCGCTAGAGACGTACAAGTTTGCCAAAGAACACCAGATGATCGCTGTTCCATCAGGTCGTTCTGGTGGTGTTGTCAGAGATGTCGTCATGGATTTCTCGGTAGGACTGCAAGTTCCTTTTCAGAAGAACGGCGCACCCCGCTCCGGCGAGCGAATTGACAAGTTAAATTTCCTGATGCGTGCTTGTGATTTAAGCCCAGGTTGCGGCTTGGCCAATATTGAGCATTTGGTCAGGTTTTAGCGTAGTCGACCTCCCGTTTGGACCATTGGGGAAGTTTTAACCAAGATCAATTTAAAGAATTCTGATGGCTTTTTTGAATGAATACCAATTGGGCAGTTGCCAGTTCTAAAACAAAGGAAATTCATTCTTGCGCGCGATTACATCTCTGCAATTTCTGCCGGCATCTACCGACTTGCTCTTTAGAGCCTGGCACGCTTGCTCAATTGCCGTCTTGCCAGGAAGAGAAAGGAACTATCTGTATTGCCAGTTGTGGAGTAGTGCATAAACCTCTGAAGCGCGTTTAGCATCTTCAGGGTATTCAATATTAAATTGATTAGGAGAGATCGATCATGAACACAAGCATCAAGTTCCTGTACTTGTCCGAGCCTGACACTATAGCTGCCGGCGTCAATGAAGCGGCAAGATGTGTAGATGTCACTGAGGAAGTATTCAAATTGCTTGCTCAAGGCGATTATCTTATGGGAGGGAGCAATCACAACAGCCATGGGATGGGTGTTATTTTTCCAAAAGAGACTCGCTTTCCTAATATGCCGGTAGCTGGACCGGATCGGCGTTTTTTTGCGATGCCTGCATATTTAGGCGGCAGGTTTGATTGTTGTGGAAACAAGTGGTACGGATCCAACGCTGCAAATACCGCGAAAGGTCTGCCCCGATCCATCCTGACAGTCATGCTCAACGACAAGGATACGGGCGCCCCGCTGTGCCTTATGTCCGCCAACCTACTGAGTGCGGCGCGTACTGGCGCTGTTCCCGCGGTAGCAGCACGGCACTTGGCAAGGAAGAGCTCAAGTGTAGCGGCCATCATTGGGTGCGGCCCGATTAACAAGTCTTGCTTTACCAATATCATGACCCAGGTCAAAGGAATCAAGAAAGTCTATTGCTTTGATCTTTTCGAAGAAAAGGCGAAGGCTATGGCTGCTTGGGCAGGAGCCACATATGATATCGAGGGTATTGGATCAATGGATCTGCAGGAGACGCTCCGTGATGCAGATGTTGTGACTGTGGCCGCTTCGAGATTGAAGCCATTGCACATCAAGAATGAATGGCTCAAGAAAGGCTCGACAGTCCTGCTCTCAGGTCCTGCCCAGGGAGATAACGATTTCTGGATCAAGAACCGGATCGTACTTGACCATATCGGTCTGCACGAGGCGTATGTCGAAGAAGCAATTGCTTCCGGAGACAAGCAAAATTATTACAACGGAGTCATTGGCGGACCGATGTATCGCCTAATCGATGACAAATTGCTTCCAGATTTTCAAAGTTTCACGTCGATAGGACAAATCATCTTAGGAGAAAAAGTCGGACGCAGGAGCGATGAGGAGAATTTTATATTCGTCGCGTGCGGAATGGCCGTATTTGACATTGGCTGGGGGTACGATGTCTATCAGACCGCACTTCAAAAAAATATCGGCCAGGAGTTGAAATTGTGGGATCAGCCCGCATTGGCCTGATCGGAGATAGATGGCCGAGCAAGTCTGACCCGCCTCAATAGCGATACCAAACACTCTGCCGAGTGTTTGGTATTTGGAGACCTGGAGTCGGTCAGAATCAGTTGACCAGAATATTCACTGCGATACTGGAAACGCAATCTCTTGGTGTGGTGAATGGTTGAGATTGGTTAGTAATGCCGCTCCGCATCGGTCTACCAGACTAGTGGAGATCTTCGGATCGCTTGATCGAGCTAATATCCGCCCAATATGCGCATTACCTGTTACTTTCCTGGCATTCAGTTGGTGAGTTTTTACTTTCAGCCGGATGCGTGGAGTCAGCCTCGGCGGGTGGTGGGCATACGTCAAAGCATACATTTCAAAGCGGATGCCAGGGGCAAGCAGTTGTCATTGTTTGCGGAGGATGAAGTCTTCGCGGCTCGCTATGCTGCACTGGTAACCGATCTGAATCTGCCCGACGCTGAAATCTGGCGCAGCTATCGGGGCCGTGCGGACTGTGAGAATCGCATCAAGGAATTGAAATACGACTTTGGTGCAG
>CAIVZW010000138.1 GCA_903910495.1 uncultured beta proteobacterium | reverse complement strand
CTGCAGAGCCATTTGCATGGCATCGCTGTAATGCGGCGAGACATTCTGCGTGACTTCCGACTGCGAACGCTCGCGCCGCTGCTCCTCACGCAAGAGCAGTACTTCGGCACGCAAACCGCCAACCTCCTTGCGCAGTTGTTCGAGTTCGTGTGCAAACGATACAATCATCTGCTGACCCGGGATTTCCGCAGGCGGTTCGTTCCATGGGAAAGCAAATTCCGGCGATGCCACAGGGAGTTCGGGCGCGGCAGACAGTTCCGGTTCCTGTACGGCGTTATAGGCGGCAAGGGCCGACTGTGCGGCGACTGAATCCGGCGTGGAAATGACGTTTTTCTCCCGCTTCAGGCGGCGCATGCGCAAGAAGGCAAGAACAACGTAGAGCGCCAGCAGCGCGACCAGCGCGATCAGCGCTTCGCGCCAGCTCAAATTGGCCAGTAGCTCGAAATCCATTGCTCGCCCGCGTCAGAGTGTCTGGGCCGTATTATGCCAGACACTTCTGAAGGCTTTACAGTTGCTTTGATACGATTCGAGAAGTTGCCTGATCATGGGACTCGAACAGACCGGACGCACCCGTGCTGTTCAAGTCAGAGAGCAAGCTTACCCCAATAAAAAACGCCCCAAAATTCGGGGCGTTATTACGCAGCTTGAAGTCTGAATCAGAAAGCCATCGAATACTGACCGCCGAGAATCCAGGCACTGCCGCTGTAGGTTCCGACAACAACTCCACGCGTCGTATCCTGGTTGTTGTTGACTTGCGAATCCCGCAGGTACAAATAGGCAATTCCAAAATCGAGCGCAGAGGACTTGTCAAGTTTGTACTGGGCACCCGTCGAAAACCAGATGCGATTATTATCCGGCAATGACACCATGCGCGTAGTATCGGCCTTGACCGGAGCCTGATCATAAGCAATACCAAATTTCAGTTTGATCGCCTCGGTGTATTTGTAATTTGCGCCAAGAGCGACACGCCACGTATTCTTGAAATCGGATTCAAGCGTTTGCGCGGGCACTGCTGATCCTGTCGTGGCATTCATGATGTCCACTTTAGGAATCGAAGACCAGCCCGTCCGGGAGACGTCTCCCAACATGTCCCATTTGTCGCTCAACTTCTGGGTTACGCTGAGGATGAACGTATCCGGAACCTTAATCTCCGCCTTTGCATCGGCATTGACTGCGCCACGGAAAGTTCCTGAGGTCGAATACTTGATGGCCGAACGGTAAGAAACACCGACCTTGGTCGAGGGCGAAAGGGTGAACAATGCCCCAGCATTCCATCCCCAGGCGCTATCATCCAAGCTAACTTTCACTAGAGAACCCAAAATCGACTGTCGAAGATACTCGGCATTGATTTGTTGCCAATCCACCCCAAAACCAAGAGAAACCTTTTCATTGACGCGGTAAGCAAGCGACGGGTTTATGTTAAGCGTCTTGATATCAAAACTGACAGACTGAAACCGCCCTACCCATTCATCTGAATACTCGGTCTTCAACCCAAATGGGGCGCCGATTCCGATGCCGGCATACAAATCCTTGGTCAATGCCCAAGAGACATATCCGTTGGGAACAAAACCCCAACCCCCCGCATCGCCACCCATGCTGCCAGTTGCTACACCTCCACCAATAGCGGTCGGAGCAGTTGAGCCATTATTGGAAAATTTGTAACTCGGACGGATCGCAGCCATACCGCCGGATACTTCACGATCCTGCAGTTGCGTCATGCCCGCCGGATTGAAATAAACTGTACTTGCGTTCTCGGCCACGGCGGCCGAACCGGCGTAGGCGTTGCCAATACCGCTGGCGTTCTGCTCCAGAAGCTGGAAACCGGACGCGCTTGCCGCACCCGAGAAAGCGGCCAGCAGCAATGCCGGAATCAACTTCATGGAAAGACCTCGTGCCATACAGCCTCCTTTGGAATGCTTATTTTAATGGCGTTTGCAAAAAGCCACGCCTTG
>CAIVZW010000137.1 GCA_903910495.1 uncultured beta proteobacterium | reverse complement strand
GCCGACACCATCCTCGTCGAACCGACCAGCGGCAACACCGGCATCGCGCTGGCCATGGTCGCCGCGGCACGTGGCTACAAGATCGTCCTGACCATGCCGGAGACCATGAGCAAGGAACGCCGCGCATTGCTACGCGCCTTCGGCGCCGAACTGATCCTGACCCCCGGCCCGGACGGCATGGGCGGGGCCATTCGCCAGGCCGAGGAACTCGCCGCCTCCGATCCGCGCTACCTGCTGCTGCAGCAGTTCAACAACCCGGCCAACCCGGAAATCCACCGCCGGACGACGGCCGAGGAAATCTGGCGCGACACCGAAGGCAAGGTCGACATCCTGATCTCCGGTGTCGGAACCGGCGGCACGATTACCGGGGTCGGTGAAGTGCTCAAGGCGCGCAAGCCCTCCTTCCGGGTCATCGCCGTCGAACCCGATGCCTCGCCGGTGCTCTCGGGCGGAGCCAAGGGACCGCACCCGATCCAGGGCATCGGCGCCGGATTCGTGCCGCAGGTGCTCAACACCAAGATCTACGACGAGATCATCCGCGTCAAGAACGACGATGCGTTTGCCTTTGCCCGACGGGCGGCACGCGAAGAAGGCCTGCTCGTCGGCATCTCCTCCGGCGCGGCCCTTTGGGCAGCGGTGGAAGTAGCCAAACGTCCGGAGAATGCCGGCAAGCTGATTGTCGTCATCATCCCGTCCTTCGGCGAGCGCTATCTCTCTACGCCTCTCTTCGCCGGACTGGTGGACTGAGCCTGTGCTAGTAGGCCGTCATGCTGAAACGCGAGGATAAGCCGTCATTCCGGCGAAGGCGCCCCGAAGGAAGCACCCTTGGGGTGCCGGAATCCAGTGGCGCACTTCTGGATTCCGGGTCAAGCCCGGAATGACGACGCTTTGTGTCGATCTGTTCAGGTTTCATTTGCCCTGTAATTTCATATTGACTACCTACTAATTTTTTCCTCTTGCCTGACATGCCGCATGATCGGCGTGTCTTCCGCTGCATAAAATAGTAGTCATTACCGACAATCCCGAAGCCTGCGGCTTAATCCCTGCTGCTGTTGCGGGCTTGCGCTATAATTGCCCGGTTTCAAGCGGTACCCTCGACCAGGCGATCCCGGCCAGCGCGGGTATGCCGTCCCGCCCTCCGGGCGGACTTGCACAGGAAGTCCGGATGACACCACGACTCAGTCCCGTACTCGTCACGATAGTGCGCATCGCCAGTGTTGTTACCCTACTGGCTGGCTGCGCCTCGGCACCGCGGGAAGCTGATCGTCCTGTGTCGCCATCTCTCTCGCCGGCCTTCACGAGTTTACGGATTTCGGATACGGAACTTTCTGCCGACGCCATTCAAACCGCAGAAGCCGGAAAAGGAATCGACACCCCGCGCTCAGCCAGCCCTGCCCTCCCTGACGAAAGCCTTCCGGTCGTCGAAGTCTCTGTCCCGCAGCCGCTGGCACAGGCCATCGACCTGACCCGCGACGCTGACGAGATCTTCCAGAGGATGCGCAACGGCTTTTCGATGCCCGACATCAACAACCATCTTGTTCTCTACCACCAGCAGTGGTATCTGAACCGGCCGGATTACCTGCGCCGCATAGTCGAGCGCAGCAGTCTCTACCTGCACCATATCGTCGAGGAACTCGACAAGCGGGGCATGCCCATGGAGCTTGCCTTGCTGCCCATGGTTGAAAGTGCCTACAACCCGATGGCTTTTTCGCGGGCCAAGGCTTCCGGCCTGTGGCAGTTCATTCCGGCAACCGGCAAACGTTACAAGCTCGATCAGAACTGGTGGAAGGACGAACGGCGCGACATCGTGGCCTCGACCACCGCCGCCCTCGACTACCTGCAGTCAATCTACGAAATGCATGGCGACTGGCATCTGGCACTGGCCTCCTACAACTGGGGCGAGGGGGCCGTCGGCCGCGCACGCAACAAGAACCGGGCGCACGGCTTGCCAACGGATTATCTGAGCCTGAACATGCCCGGGGAAACGAAGAACTACGTGCCAAAATTGCAGGCCCTGAAAAATATTTTCAGCAACCCGGCGCTGCTGGCCGAACTGAATCTGACCAACATTCCCAACCGCCCCTACTTCGGTACCGTGACCAGAACGGTAAACATCGACGTCAAGGTCGCGGCCCGACTGGCCGGGATGCCGGTTCATGATTTTGTCGCTCTCAACCCGTCTCACAACCGACCCGTCATCCAGTCCGAGACACCGATGGTGATCCCGGCAGACAAGCTCGATACCTTCGTGAACAATCTTGAAGCCCATGAGGTCAGCAACAAACCGCTTTCCGCCTGGCAGTCCTACACCCTGCGCCCGGGCGACAAACTGGAAATGATTGCACCGCGTTTCGGCATGACGGTCGCCCATCTCAAGGCCGTCAACGGCATCAAGGGGCGCCTCAAGGTCAGTCCGGGGTTCACCTTGCTGGTCGCCGGCAAGGGCGGCGGCGAGCCGCTCGACATGGCCGCCTTGCCTGAACAGCCGCGTCTCCCGGATGCTGATCCCGTACCGAAATCCGGTCGTCCGCATAGCGTGCGCCGGGGCGAAACGCTGCCCTCTATCGCCAAACGCTATGGCATCACGGTGGCCGAACTGAAGCGCATCAATCATTTGCGCAGCGACAGGATTACCCCGGGCACCCGCCTGGCCGTGAGCCCAGCCGGTAAAATGCTGGCCAAACGCGAAACCACGCCCGTGCCCGTTACGGTTGTCAAAGCCGATAGCCCTGCCGTCCAGCAAGCCCGGCAGGAGAAACAGGCACCGCGAATCACTCACTACACCATTCGTCTTGGCGATACCCTGGCCTCCATCGCCAAGCAATTCAAGGTTGCCGCCAATGACCTGATGCGCTGGAATAACGTCTCGCCCAAGACTCTGCAACCGGGCAAAACGCTGACCATCCAGTTGGCGAAAAACCCCTAGTCATCTAAAGGATTACCCTTAGACACGCCCGCTACGCGGGCTGCTCAGGGCGAACGGGTGTTTCACCCTCCGGGCGATGGATCAAAAACCCGTTCGTGGAGAGCCTGTCTCCCAGGAGGACTTCCTGCGGGGCGTCGAACCATGAACGGGTTTTATCCGTCCAATTGAATTCATTCTTTACGGTACAGGTGACAGTGCACCGCATGCGTCGCGGAAATGCGGCTCGTTTGCGGGTAGGCGCTGCGGCACACGGCGCTGGCCTGCGGACAGCGCGGGTGGAAATGGCATCCCGCCGGCGGATTGGCCGGCGACGGCATTTCGCCCGCCAGGCGTATGAATCTGGGTTGCTCGTCAAGTCGCGGGCTGGGTACGGCGGAGAGCAGCGCTCGCGTGTAGGGGTGCTTCGGCGAACGCAGCACCTCATCGACCGTGCCCCGCTCGACGATGCGGCCGAGGTACATCACCGCCACCTCATGCGCCAGATACTCGACCACGGCGAAGTTGTGCGTGATGAACAGGTAGGCCAGCCCGAGGTCGTCCTGCAGCGCCTTGAGCAGATTGAGTATCTGCGCCTGCACCGACACATCAAGCGCCGAGGTCGGTTCGTCACAGACGATCAGTTCGGGCTGTACGGCCAGCGCACGGGCAATGGCGATGCGCTGCCGCTGACCGCCGGAGAACTCGTGCGGATAACGATCCACGCTTGCCGGATCGAGCCCGACCTGCTGCAGCAGCGCAGCGATGGCGGCATCGCGTTGCGCTTTTTGGGCCTCGACAGCGAGCGCGCTCATGCCCTCGCCGATGATCTCGCCGACCGCAAGGCGCGGATTGAGCGAGGCGAAGGGGTCCTGGAAAATCATCTGCATGCGGCGGCGCAGCGGTCGAAGTTCGCTGCGCGAGAGCACGCTCAGTTCGCGTCCCGCCAGTTGCGCCTTGCCGCCGGTCGGCTTGATCAGTTGCAGAATGGCCTTGCCCACGGTCGTCTTGCCGCAGCCCGACTCGCCGACGAGCGCCAGCGTGCGGCCACGCATGAGCTCCAGCGAAACGCCGTCGACCGCCTTGACGTGACCGACGGTACGCTGCAGGACGCCGCGCCGGATCGGGAAGTGCACGCGCAGGTCCTGCACCGCCAGCAGCGCCATGTCGGCGGTAGAAATTTGTAATGCCGCCGCCTCGATGCCTGGCGCAGGGGCCACGGCCCGATCCGGTTCGGCCAGCAGGTGACAGCGAACGCGCTGCCCGCGGCCGGCGTCGTACCACGCCGGCGCCTCGTCGCGACAGCGTGGCCAGGCATGCGGGCAACGCTCGGCAAAACGGCAGCCCGAGGGCATTGCCGACAGTGCCGGCACCTGTCCGGCAATCGTTTCCAGCCGACCGCCACGCCGCTTTAGGTCGGGCAGCGCGGCGAACAGTTTCTGCGTGTAGGGATGGCGCGGCGAAGCGAAGAAAATGTCACGCGGCGCTTCTTCGACGATCTCGCCGGCATACATGACACCGATGCGCCGGGCCATCTGCGCGACCACACCGAGGTCATGGGTGATGAGCAGCATGCCCATGCCGTTTTCGGCCTGCAGGCGGCGCAGGAGGTCCAGAATCTGTGCCTGAATGGTGACATCGAGTGCCGTCGTCGGCTCGTCGGCGATCAATAGTTTCGGCTTGCCGGCCAGCGCCACGGCGATCATCACGCGCTGCTTCATGCCGCCGGAGAGCTGGAACGGGAATTCGTTCAGCCGCCGCGGCGCATCGGCAATGCCGACAGCGTCCAGCAGTTCGAGCGCCCGCCGGCGTACGGCCTCGCCGCTCAGCGCCAGGTGGCGTTCGAGGACTTCACCGATCTGCCGTCCGACGGTCAGAACCGGATTGAGACTGGTCGCCGGCTCCTGGAAAATCATCGCCATGCCGCCGCCGCGCACGGCGCGCATCTCGGTTTCCGGCAATTGCAGCAGATCGCGGCCGGCGAAATTCACCTTGCCGTCGAGAATACGCCCGGTCGGTGGCAGCAGGCGCAGCAGCGACAGCGCGCTGGCCGATTTCCCGCAACCCGATTCGCCAAGCAGGGCCAGCGTTTCACCGGCGCGCACAGTGAAATCGATGCCATCGACGGCGACCAGCACTTTCCGGGTGTTGGCAAAACCGCTGGCAAAGCCCATGCGCAGGCCGTGCACGCTCAGGATCACGTCGCCACTCATGAGGACCCCGCCAGACGCGGATCGAAGGCATCGCGCACGGCATCGGCCAGCAGATTGGCCGCCAGCACCAGCGCGAACATGAAGACGAAGGCGGCGGCCAGCGACCACCACACCAGCGGTTCGCGCGCCAGCTCCATGCGCGCGTTGTTGATCATCGTGCCGAAACTGATCATGGTCGGATCGACACCGATGCCGACGTAGGACAGCACGGCCTCGGCCAGCACCAGACTGGAAAAATCCATGACCAGCGCAATGATCACGATGTGCATCAGGTTAGGCAGGATGTGGCGCAGAATGATGCGCAGATCGGCCACGCCGAAGGCCTGCGCCGCCTGGATGTATTCCAGCTCACGCAGTTTCAGGGTTTCGCCGCGCAGCAGACGGCACAGCCCGGTCCAGCTGGTGACGCCGAGAATGCAGCACAAGGCCAGCAGGCGCAGGTCGGCACGCTCGGCGGCGGTGGCGAACCATTGCGGATGGGTGTCGATGATCACCTGCATCATGAGCACGGCGGCGGCGATCAGCAGCACGCCGGGGATCGAGCTGAGCGTGGTATATATATACTGGATCAGGTCGTCGACCCAGCCGCGGAAGTAGCCGGCCAGGATGCCGAGCAGGACGGCCAGCGGCAGCATGACCAGCGTCGTCACCAGTCCGATCACCAGCGCCGTGCGCACGCTCTTGAGGATCTGGTAGAAGACATCCTGCCCAACCTTGTCGGTGCCGAAGACATGGTAATCGACGCACAGGGCGGCTACCGGCAGCAGCAACAGCAGCATTACGCCCAGCGTCGCCAGCACGGCGCGCCAGGCAAAATCCGTCTCGCCACGCCAGAGTACCCGCGCCGCCTGCGGCACCGAACAGCCATTGCGGCGCGCCCACAAACCGGCGCAGCCCACAGCCAGTCCGGCAAAAACCAGCGTCGCCAGCAACTCTGCGACCAGTACCCGCCGGGCAATATCGGCGTCGCGCCGGGCTTCATTTTCCAGATGCCGGCCGCCATGCCTGAGGCGCGGGAAATCGCGCGTCTGGCGCAGGCTGCCATCGGCGGCGCGGACTTCGATGGCTTCCTTGGCGTAGGCGCGCGTCGCCAGCGGCGGTGAATAGGTTTTTTCGTTGCGCGTGCGCAAAGGCGTGGCCACGGCATCGAGGACGGAAAGGACTTCGATGGCGTAGACCGCCTGCTGGTCCGTCTCACGACTTTCGAGCCGGGGGCGGTAATGCAGCGAATCGAGCAGTCCAACCAGCACGAAGGCGGCCAGCACCGTTGCCGCGACCATTCCCGGACGGCTGCGCCCGACCCGGCGCCAGGCCGTACGCAGCGGCGGATTGCGCGCCGACAGCGCGCCGAGCAAGGCCGCAGCAAACACCAGCAGCCAGATCAGCGCGTCGGACCAGAGAATGACAGGGAGGAAGGTCATAAAGTGCAAACCGCCAAGTCACGAAGGGCACCAAGTTTCACCAAGAAAACCAAGCTTTTCACTTGGTGCATCTTTGTGTTCTTGGTGACTTGGTGGTGAGATTTTCGATTCTTCACTTTATTCAAACCGTATCCGCGGATCGACGAAGGTGTAGGAAATATCGGTCAGGATCAGGCCGACGATGTAGAGTACCGAACCGATGAAGACCATGGCGCGCACTACGGCGAAATCCTGTGCGCTGATGGCGTCGATGGTATAGCTGCCGAGTCCCGGGATGCCGAAAAACGATTCGGTCAGCAGCGAGCCCATGAACAGCAGCGGAATGACCACGACGACGCCGGTCAGAATGGGGATCATGGCGTTTCGCAGCACGTGGCGGAACATCACGGTGAGCTCGGAAAGGCCCTTGGCCCGTGCCGTGCGCACGTAGTCCTTGCCGATCTCTTCGAGGAAAATCGTGCGGTACCAGCGCACCGACGAACCGATGCCGGAAATGACGCCGATCAGCACCGGCAGGATGAGGAACTTCCAGGCATCCAGTTCCCCGCTATAACCCGAGATCGGCACCAGCCGCCACAGCTTGCTGATCAGGTACTGCCCGCCGATGATGTAGAACAGGCCGGAAATCGACATCATCGCCACGCACAGCACGACGCCCCAGAAATCGAGCGCACTGGCACGGAAGAAGGCCAGCAGAAGCGCCAGACTGACCGTCACGAACAGCCCGAGAATGAAGGTTGGCAGGGCGATGGCCAGCGATGGCCCCATGCGCGAGGTGATTTCCCTGGCGATATCTCGACCGTCCTCGGCCCGCCCGAAATCGCCGATAAACATGCGTGCCGACTTGGCGAACAACACCGTATCGGTCAGCACCCCTAGGCCTGGTGCTGCAGCGTTGATGAATAACGGCTTGTCGTAGCCGCGCTCGGCTTTCCATTTCTCGATGGCCTCCGGTGTCACGCGCTTGACCCCGAGTTGCATGCGCGCCATGTCGTCCGGTGTATTGACGACGAAGAACAGGGCGAAGGTAATCAGATTCACCCCGATCAGGATCGGGATGGCATAGAGCAGTCGGCGCAGGATGTAGGCAAGCATGGCGATGAATTATCCTATGAACGCGCCGTTCCGCGCTCGCGGCGACGATAGCCGATCAGCGCCGGCAGGATCATCGCCGCCAGCACGACGGCCCCCAGCCCCAGCGGCCAGAGCACGGGTTCGTTCCACTCCTGCCGCCGTTT
>CAIVZW010000136.1 GCA_903910495.1 uncultured beta proteobacterium | reverse complement strand
TGGAAACACCCAAAGGACTGCGCCTGCACATCGGGATTTTCGGGCGCAGGAACACCGGCAAATCGACGCTGATGAACGCGCTGATCGGGCAATCGATCTCGATCGTTTCCGAGCAGCCTGGCACCACCACCGATCCGGTCGAAAAAACCTTCGAACTCGCTCCGCTGGGGCCGGTGGTATTCATCGACACCGCCGGTTTCGACGACGAGGGCGCGCTCGGCGAACTGCGCGTGAAGAAGACGCGCGAGGTGCTGGAGCGCGTGGATATCGGGCTGGTCGTCGCCGGCCCCGAAGGACTTGACTCCTTCGAGCGGGAACTGATCGCCACGCTGCGTGACGCGCAAACACCGCTGGTCGTGGTCTTTAACAAGGCCGATCTGGCGCTGCCGTCGCCCGATCAGGTGGCGCAACTCGAGCGCGAGGAAATCGAATGCGTCACCATTTCGGCGGCGCAATTGACCGGCATCGACCGGCTCAAGGAAGCCCTCTTCCGCCAGGCCCCCGAGGCCTGCATCGAAGACCCGCGCCTGGTCGGCGACCTGATCGGCCCCGGCGATCTGGTGGTGCTGGTGGTGCCGATCGATCTCGGTGCGCCCAAGGGCAGGCTGATCCTGCCGCAGGTGCAGACGCTGCGCGACATCCTCGACAGTGACGCCGTGAGCCTGATGGTCAAGGAACGCGAACTGGCCGTGGCCCTGTCGCGCATGAGCCAAAAACCAAAGCTGGTGGTGTGCGACTCGCAGGTTGTGCTGAAGGTCGCGGCCGACACCCCGCCCGACATCCGCATGACCACCTTCTCGATCCTGATGGCTCGCTTCAAGGGCGACATGCACGGCTTCGCCGCCGGCGCCGGCGCTATTTCGCGCCTCAAGCCGGGCGACCGGATATTGATCGCCGAAGCCTGCTCGCACCACGCGCTGGCTGACGACATCGGCCGCGTCAAGATTCCGCGCTGGCTGCGCCAGTATGCTGGTGGCCACCTCGAGATCGACGTCAAGTCCGGCAAGGATTTCCCCGAAGACCTGACGCCCTATGCGCTGATCGTGCAGTGCGGCGGCTGCACGGTGACGCGCAAGCAGATTCTGGTACGCCAGTACCGCGCCGCGCGCCAGGGCGTGCCAATGACCAACTACGGCATGGCCATCTCGGTTTCGCAGGGCGTGATGGAACGTGCGCTCGAATGCTTCCCCGCCGCGCTCGACGCCTACCGGCGTGGCAGGATGCAATGAGCTTTTGGGTGTATATGCTCCGCTGTTCCGATGGCAGTTATTACACAGGCCACACGGATAGCCTCGAATGCAGGATCGCGCAACATTTTTCAGGGGCGATTCCGAGTTGTTACACCTTCAATCGACGACCTCTCGTTGTTGTATTCTCGCAAGAATTCCCTACACGCGAGGAAGCCCTAGCCTCTGAACAACAAATCAAAGGTTGGGGGCGCAAGAAGAAAGAAGTGATGATTCGTGGCGATTGGGCAGAAGTCACGCGCCTGGCCCGTTCATCCTTCGACGGGCTCAGGACGAACGGATCCGGCACCCCCAATTCCGCTCGTCCCAATACTACTGCTCCCGTTCGTGGTGAGCCTGTCGAACCATGAACGGCGCTCATACATGGCTTCCCCTTGGCGAAATCAGGATGAACTGATTATGACCAAAACCACCGAAAACTCGCCCATTCGCATCGAATGGATAAAGTCGCCGGCCAAGCTAGCGCCGAGTGCCGAAGCTCAGGAACTGGCGACAAGGCTAGAAAGCGGCCTCCCCGACCGTGACACCCTGCGCCGCATCCTGGCCACACAACAGCCCGACGAAATCGAGGTCATCCGCCAGGCCGCCGAGAAGGCCCTGCTGAAGAACTGCGGCGACACCGTGCGCCTGCGCGGCCTGATCGAGTTCTCCAACCGCTGCATCTCGGACTGTTATTACTGCGGCATCCGGCGCAGCAACCGGGCGCTGGGTCGCTATACGCTGAAGCTCACCGAAATCGTCGAAACCGCCAGATGGTGCGGCGAGCAGGGTTACGGTTCGGTCGTCCTGCAGTCCGGCGAACGGCGCGACGCCAAGTTCACGCGCTTCATCAGCGAGGCCGTCCGCGCCATCAAGGAACAGACCCGCTCGCCCGAACTGCCGGACGGCGTCGGCATAACGCTGTGT
>CAIVZW010000135.1 GCA_903910495.1 uncultured beta proteobacterium | reverse complement strand
TGCGTTCGATAGCCGACCACCAGTATCCTCCGTTGCCCTGCTGGTTGAAGCTCCCGACGCTGCAGTAGCCAGCGGGCAGACCGCCCCAACCGTAAGCGTCGGCACCCCTCCTCCAAAGGTTCGTGGACTTTAGGCTGATTCCCTCGTCTTCAGGTTCGCCGCCGTTGTTCGCATCGGTCCACCTACGCAAGGTGACCCACTCAGCAATTGTCGGCACATGCCAGCCCTGCGGGCAGATGCCTTGATGGGGCGCGTCAACGGCACAGGATCCACTGCGCGCATCGCGTGCGTCGCAAGAATCAGGCAACGCCATCGCAGTGTGCCACCGGTAGAGACCGCCATAGGTATTGCAGTTGGCAGCATCGTCGCCATAGCAGTATTTTTGCGCACTGGCATTGGTGGCGTCTGCTTGCTCGGCGCTTCCCGCCACCTTGGTGCCGAAGTCCATATTCTCCGCCATCCAGACCTGGGTGCCCATCATGGCTGACTTATAGATTTTCCCATCTCGGTCGTCTACAATCGAAGCAATCAAGGGACATGTCATCCCTGCCTCAGCCAACCATTCTCTACCATTTCCATCGTTGCACAATTTGGGACATTCGGCTAGGCCCCCATTTTGCAGCAACAGGGCTTGCACGGGTTCCATCTGGCTTAGGCAGAGCTGCCGAAGGGTATCCGCAGGGATCACGCCCGAAGCCAGCGCGCTCCGCTTGATGAAATCACCAGCCCACTCCATTCCAGGATAATTTATTGCAAGCAACCCTTGTGCCTTCAGTTTCCCCAAGACGCTAAACCATATTGCAACTTTATCCTTTGAGCCCTTCCAGTAGCCCGCTAAGGCGCGCCGTTCCACATCACCTCTGATGTCCACTTTTAGGAACAACTCTTTCGTAACGTATTTTGTCGGTTTTTTCATACATACGGCATACGCCTTGTCTACCGCTTGCTGCGTCACATTGACTCCAGCACCGAGCCAAGCTGCCAGACTTGCCGCTTGATCTGCAACCGCAGGACAACCCTCTCGGCACGACTTGATTTCCGATCCAGCACAGGCTACCATAAATGTCGTGTCTCGTTTGACCTTCAGCTTTGAAAAGCCTTGATTTTCAAGAGTCACAATCGCGGCCAGGCCAAACTCCTCTGCCCGATCGTCCTTGGCGAGTTGGTCCAATGAGGCGAGGCATGTCTCGATTTTTGCTGAAGCCCCACTGCAAGCAGCAGCAGGGAAAGACGCAGAGTACTGAGCGGGGCAGTTGGCCAACGCCAGAGCAGGATCTTCTTGCCAACGCGTTGCGTAGAGGCCTTTCGCCTCAATTGCACTCAATGAGCCGCAGTAGATATCCTTGACACCCATCGTTATGAAGGAGTTTGCCCGCGCAAGATCGCGCGCGTCGACGGCTGCACGCAAGGGCTTGTGCTCAGGCGGCGCCTCCTCGGCCTGCAACACCCCTTGCCCCAGACTGAGCGCGACCACGCCTACCGTAGCCAGCAACCCACGGAGCGACTTGGACACGCCCCTGCGCTTGCCCCCAAAATCGTCTTCGTGGACGCAGAGAAAATCTTCGGCCTGATAGCCTGACAACCGCCCCATAGGCTCTGGCAACGCGGCAAACTCAACCTCGCGCGCTCCGCGCGATAGCTCGTTTCCCAGCAGGTTTCTGGCCCCACGCCAGGCTCCGTTGTGCAGATAAACCTTGGTGGGCAGCAGCGCATCACCTGGACCGCCAGCGACACCCGCACGATGGAAACCGATCCGCAACGCCACATCGTACACCCAGAGCGGGCCCAACCCACGCACTTCCGCTCCGATCTCGGACGTGATCGCGAAGAGCTCTTCGAACGAAGCTGCCTTCTTGATGCGAGCGCTCTGCTTGCGCAACAGCAACAGCCCATCACCCACAGCCTCCTCCGTAAGTCGTCGCTGATGCGAATGACTCTTGCCCAAGGAGTTTTCTCCCATCGCAGCTATTCGCAGGGCCTCGCCAAGATCGGCGATGCCGGCAAAATATTCCCGCAACAGCTCGAGCGTCTCTTTGCCGCAACCGCCACCGCTACACCCGCCCTTGCCATCCTTGAGATACTTCGCAACCAAGCGTTCCAACTGAAGATCCGTCATTGCCAACCCCTCCTGTTCACGCGGAACCGCGAAGGTGCGGCTGAGTCGTGTTGGCATAAGAGTAGCTGGGGGGGGGAATCTGTCAAGAAACCCGACAAACTATGGTTCAAGCAGACGGACAGACCGGTGTTCGATTTCAAGCGCGGGCACTGGCGATTGCCGCTTCCTTGCGCCGCATCTGAATTCAGGTGGGCAAGGTAAGTCCCCAGCAGGAACGAGCCCAGCAGTCATCTCGGCAGGTGTTTCAGATCATCCAGGCCCTTGTGACATCCTGCGGCCTGTTTGACGGCGCGCAGGTCGAGGGCGGGGCGGGGATCGGGGGTAAGCAGAGTCGCGAATTCATACGAATTTCGCCATCCTCCGCCTCACCCAACGCGCGTTCATACATTTGCATCGCATAGTTTTCCAACAAACTTAATTCTACTCCCTGGGCATCACCCCGCGCCGCAAGACCCCGCAAGGAAACATCTTGCTGCCCCGTAGACACACATCGGTTTGCGTACTATCTTTGTCGAATGCATTTCTCGCATGATCCATTCTTCCGCAGGACCTTCGGGCGCCCCGACCACGTGGAGGCATTCCTGCGCGGACTGCTGGCACCCGCCGAGGTGGCGACGCTCGACCTGGCCCGTCTCAAGCGCATCTCGGACTCCTATGTCACCCCAGCGCTACGCCGCAACTACGCCGATGTCGTGTGGCAGTGCCCGCTGATTGAGCCGAGAGCCGATGCGCAACGGGACTCGTTGTTGTCCGAAACCGCAACCCTCTGCATCTTGATCGAGCACAAAGCCCAACCGACCGCGTTCCCCTACCCCCAACTCCTCGGCTATATCGCATCCATCTGGGAGCGGCAGTTCGTTCAGGATGGTCGCATCCACCCCGTGCTGCCAATCCTCTTTCACCAGGGGCAAGCCCTTCATGTTCGGGTCCCGCTCGCGGATCGGTTCCTGCGACTGCCCGACTGGTTGCGTCCGCTGACGCCCCTCTTCGACTACCGGCTCTGCGATCTCCGAACCTTGAGCCTCGATGAGCTGCCCGCCAAGTTCATCCACCCCGAACTACCGCTCGACCTAGCCGCGATGAAATGGGGTTCCGAAAAACTGCCCCCGGCAGCGCTGGTAGAGGCGATGGCACGGGTTCCGCGCGGATGGAGCCTCAAGGAACTCCAGGCCTTCAAAACTTATATTGGAGTCAGCGGCGACCTCACACCCGACGACCTGGACCGTATGGCCGAACTTCGCCCCGATCCCGAAAGGAGAGAATTCATGACCCTCAAGGAACATCTCTTCAAGCTTGGTCACGAGCAGGGTATTGAGCAGGGTATTGAGCAGGGTATCGAACAAGGCCTTGAGCAGGGCCTCTCCGAGGGCATCCTTGAAGCCAATCTCGAGAACGCCCGCAAGATGAAGACCAGAGGCTACGCCCCTGCGGAGATCGCCGAGATCACCGGCTTGACCCCGGGAGAGATCGCCACCCTCTGAAAGCGGCTGCGGACGATCGATTGCAGCGTCGACTGCGCGGCTCTCGCTCGCTTTCAGCAATCACTTGGATTTGCAACTGCGGACGGCTGTCCCAAATTGTCCAACCACCATTTGAACAATTTGGGTTCAGGTTCCCGGGGCACTACGAGGGAGCCTGCGACCGGTCCGAAGGAAGGGTGCGAGCGTGCCCGGATGAGGATACAGCAAGCTGCGCCCCAGATTGGATTGGATCTGATTGGATTGGACTGCTGCACCTTCAGAATGGTCTGCATGTGAAGACTGTTCTGGTGAAGACTGTTCTGCATGTGAAGACCGTGCTGCACATACAGACCGTAGTGCGCCTTCAAATTCCCGAACCGTCTACACTTCAGGGAATCATACTTGCCTAAATTACATACATTTAGGGATATGAACTCCGACACGAACTCCGGCATGCAGCCCACTGCGCAACCCAGCGCCCCCCCCGCCCCGATCCCGCGCGCCCTCGCGGCACTGCTGG
>CAIVZW010000134.1 GCA_903910495.1 uncultured beta proteobacterium | reverse complement strand
GCCGCGGCGTCCATGCGTTTGCCGGTGGTGCTGGCGGTGGCCAACCGCACCCTTGGTCCGCCCTGGAATATCTGGGCCGACCACGGCGATTCCCTGTTGCTGCGCGACCAGGGCTTGATTCAGTTCTACTGTGCCGACAATCAGGAGTTGTTTGATACGGTGCTGTGCGCCTTCAGGCTGGCGGAGGATGCGGCGGTAATGATGCCGGCCATGGTCTGCATGGATGGCTTCATCCTCTCGCACACCGTGGCGCAGACCGATATTCCGGAGCAGGCGCAGGTGGACAGCTTCCTGCCGCTCACCGCGGTTCCGCATCGACTCGGCGACACGCCCCACACGCTGGGTCAGGTCGAAATACCACATCAGACCGAAGTGCATCGGCACCAGCACCATGCCGCCATGCTCGGTGCTACGAAGGTCTATTCCGGAATCCAGGACGAGTTCGAACAGATATTCGGCCGCCGCCTGCCTGATGCGGTGGTAGCTTACCGTGCCGAGGACGCCGAGACGCTGATCGTTTCGATGGGGACGATAGGAGCAACCGCCGAACGGGTGGTGGACCTGCTGCGCGAACAGGGGCAGAAAGTGGGTTCGTTGCGGGTGCGCCTGTTCCGTCCCCTGCCGGCCGAGGAAATCCGCGAGTGCTTCGCAGGCAAGCAGCGGATCGCCGTCATCGACCGTGACATCAGCCTCGGCTTCGGCGGCGTGTTGTGGGGAGAAATCAGGGCACTGGCCGATCCGGGTGCGGTGGTGCAGAGCTACATGGCGGGTCTGGGCGGGGGCGATGTGCGGCCCGAGCATATCGTGAATATGCTGGCCGATTTGCTGCCGCGCAAGTTTGCACGACGGCCGACGATGATGGAGGCCGTGTGATGAACGAACCCGTGCTTGGCGGCATGGCTCAGACGGCACTGGATCGTCCTGGTCCGTTGCTGCGCATGGGTAATACCAACTGCGGCGGATGCGGCCTGTCCTCCCTGATGCAGATGATGCGGCACGCGGTGGCGGACCAGCCGGTGCACCTCGTCATCCCCGCGTGCTGTGCCGCGGTTGCCGCGGGGGTCTTCCCGCAAAGCACCTACGGTGCGCCAACCCTGATGACGACCTTCGCATCGGCGGCGGCATCGGCCAGCGGCATCGCCAGCGTGGCCCAACTGAACGGCGAAGATACGCGCGTAATCTGCCTTGCCGGGGATGGCGGCACCTATGACATAGGCTTTGCCACCTTGTCGGCGGCAGCGGAACGCAACGAGGACATTCTTTACATCTGCTACGACAACGAGATCTATGGCAATACCGGCGGACAACGTTCTTCGGCTACGCCAGCCGGCGCCATGACGACCAACCTTTCAGGCGCCAAGCCTGAACAGAAGAAGGATATCATGGCGATCATGGCGTCGCATCGCATTCCCTACGCTGCGTCGATCTCCCTTGCCCACGCCGAGGACACTGTGCGCAAACTGCGTCGGGCGCTCGATCTCAAGGGCTTCCGCTTTTTACATGTGCTGTCGCCCTGTCCCACCGGCTGGAAGTCGGAGCCGGCACTGGGCATGGAACTGGTGCGGCTGGCCGTGCGTTCCGGACTTTTCCCGGTGTTTGAGGTTTTCGATGGCAAGCGTCATGTAGTGAATATCGAGCCGGACTTTTCCGACGAGGCGCTGGACATGTATCTGTCGCTGCAACGTCGTTTCCAGAAGTCGGGGATCAGCGCGGCCAGCCTGCGCCCGGCCATCGATCGTTACTGGCAGGATCTGCGCGCACGCAGCGGACGCATTATTCCTGCGCGGCGACAGACGACTGATTCGCGGAGCCTTTAGAGGAGCAGCTTATGCGCAAATACGTCGGTGAACGGATCAAGAAGCTGCGCGAGGCGCAGGACATGACCCTGGCTCAAGTCGCCAAACTGACCGGGATTGGGGCAGAGCGCCTGCTCGCCTACGAGGACGGGTCTGCAGTTCCGTCGATCGGCGTTGTCATCCAGTTGTCGCGCGTGCTCGGATCAAAGATGGCCGGCTTGCTGCACGGTGGCGGGACAGTCTCTGATGCGCTGACCATCTGTCGTTCCGGGGAGTCGCTGGCCGGGGAACTGGGTGATACGGAGCAGAGTTACGCCTATAACTCGCTTACCCGGCCTGGCACCGCTGGTCATTTGATGGAGCCGTTTCTGCTCAGTTTCGATCCCGAAGTGGCGCCTGGTGTGCCGATCACACATGACGGACAGGAGTTCGTCTATATCGTAGAGGGGGCCGTCGAACTGTTTTATGACGGGCATCGACACCGGCTCGAAAAGGGCGACAGCGCCTACCTCGATTCATCGCTTCCGCATACGTTTCATGGACTGGGGGATAGCGTCTCGAAAGTCCTGGCGGTGGTGAGTTGTTGATCCTGAGCAGCAGACCGAACGAGGGCTTGCGGTTTTCGACCAGAGAACGTAAGTTCCTCAGGAGTAAAAAATGTCCGTGAGCGTGCACTATCAGCAAAAACGCATGTCGGCCGCTGAAGCGGTTCGTTGCGTTCGAGATAATGATGTGATTCTGGTCCCCACCGGCGTAGGCGAACCGCCAAGCCTGCTTGCTGAGCTTTCCGAGCAACGGTGCAGTTTCAGGGGCGTTCAAGTCGCCCAAACCCTTGCTCTGCGCAAGTTCGCGTATTTCGATTCGGAGACCGCCCAGCACGTCCGGCATGTCGCCTATTTTTTTGGCGGAGCATCGAGACCTGGGGGGCAGCAAGGATGGATCGACTTTATTCCAGCTTATTTTTATGAACTGCCGCTCCTGATCGATCGCGGATTGACCCCCGTCGATGTCGTGTTTTCGATGGCCTCGGAGATGGACGCGAATGGCTGTTTTTCCTTGAGTCTGGGTACCGATTACACGATGGCTGCAGTCTCCAGGGCACGAGCCGTGGTGCTTGAGGTAAACCCCAACGTGCCATTTACCCATGGCAACTGCCACATTCACATCTCCCAGGTCAGCGCACTGGTCGAAAGCGAAGAACCCATCCTGGAGGTCGGCCTGCCAAAAATAGGCCCAGTACAAGAGGCCATCGGCCAATACGTGGGGGAACTCGTTCCCGACGGCGCGACACTGCAGATCGGCTATGGGGGCATTCCTGATGCAGTGGTCATGCAACTGACGCACAAGCGGGACCTCGGCATTCATACCGAGATGATTGGCGACGGCATTATGACCCTCGTTGAAGCCGGCGTCGTCACCAATCGCCGCAAGAACTATCATCCTTCGAAGATGGTCGCGACGTTCGCCCTCGGGTCCAGAAAGCTCTACCAGTTCATGCATCGCAACCCGGCTCTGGAAATGCACCCCGTCGATTTCACCAACGACCCTGCGTTGGCCGGCCTGAATGACAATCTGATCGCCATCAATGCCACGATGCAAGTCGACCTGATCGGGCAGTGCGGCTCGGAGAGTCTGGGCTTCACTCCCTATTCGGGAACGGGCGGCCAAGCCGATTTTGTCCGGGCCGCGAATCGTTCGAACGGTGGCAAATCGTTTATTGTCCTGCCTTCAACGGCAAAGGAGAATTCCATCTCCAGAATCGTGCCTGCTCTTTCGCCAGGCACACATGTCACTACCGGCAAGAACGATGTGAATTACGTGGTCAGCGAATATGGCGTGGCCCAGTTGCGTGGCAAAAGTGCGAAGCAACGTGCCGAAGCTTTGGTCGGCATTGCTCACCCGGACTTCCGTGGGGAATTGCGCGAGGCAGCACGAAGGATGCATTTACTTTGATTGCGCGCGTGGCCTATGGTCTATTGCAGAGACTGGGAATAACCGCTTCCGGGGAACGGCTACTTCCGTTTTGGGGTCGGGCGGTGGTTTTAGCATTCTCTGAAACGATTGGGTGCAATTAAAAAGTGTGGGACGAAAAGAAAAAAACACCATAGCGCTAGGGCGTGAAACGCAAAGCGTTGCTATTGAGGAGGCCAGGCGGCCTGCCTAATAAATAGGCAGGACACGGCGGACATTGCAGGGCCGTTGTGGATAAGTATTATCCACAGACTTATCCACCGAATCGGTGGATGGTCAGGTCGATGGAAGATTGCATCAAACCAGGGCGACCGCGCACTTTAAAGGTGCGAGATTCTGGTCTTGACCCAGTTCCAGAGGGCTTCACTGACGTAAGGCAGAACAGCGCCACATCCCAGTAATGCAAGCATTTCAGGCTCCAGCATTTTGATTGCCTCGCGCACGACGTTAATGACGAGGATCTCCACGCATTACTCGTGCCAATGAGCGATTACGTCTTTTGGCCGCCGGATAGGGCCATCGAGATGGACGTGGCTGGTTTTGATGGGCGAGGACGAAGAGTACAGGTCATTCAGGATGATATTCAGGTTACTCGCCGTTGATCCGGAGGCTTACTTGCTGACAATCCGGGTCAAACCCAATCGCGCGGCGACAGCATTTCGTAGAGCCGCGCTTCCGGTGATCCCGCTTCGGGCTTCCAGTCGTAGCGCCATTTAACGATTGGCGGCAGCGACATGAGGATGGATTCGGTACGTCCGCCCGATTGCAGACCGAACAGGGTGCCGCGATCCCAGACCAGATTGAACTCGACGTAACGCCCACGCCGGTAGGCCTGGAAATCGCGTTCGCGTTCGCCGTAGGGTATGTCCTGGCGTCGTTCGATGATTGGAAAGTAGGCGTCGGCAAAGGTATCGCCGACGGCTTGCGTCAGTGTAAAACAGCGTTCGAAGCCGCCTTCGTTGAGGTCGTCGAAAAAGACGCCGCCGACCCCGCGCGGTTCGTTGCGATGTTTCAGAAAGAAATACTCGTCGCACCATTTCTTGTAGCGCGCATGTACGTCGTCGCCGAAGGGCGCCAGCGCCTGTTTGCAGGTGCCGTGAAAGTGGCGGATATCGTCGGCGAAAGGATAGTAGGGTGTCAGATCCATGCCGCCGCCAAACCAGCCGACCCGCTCTTCTCCGGACTTGCCGGCGATCAGGGCACGCACGTTCATGTGCGCTGTCGGGCAGTAGGGGTTCTCCGGGTGCAGGACGAGCGAGACGCCCATGGCTTCGAAGGCACAGCCAGCCAGTTCAGGGCGTTTGGCCGTAGCCGAGGCCGGCAGGGCGGCGCCGTTGACGTGCGAGAAGGCGACGCCGCCGCGTTCGAAAACACGACCGCCTTCGATGATGCAGGTCAGGCCATTGCCGCCGAGCGGCTGGCCGGCGTCCTTGTGCCACGGGTCGCTGTGGAAACGACCGCCGTTCTCGCCTTCCAGCGCCTCGACCGCCGTTACGATGCGCGCCTGCAGGCCGGTAAAGTAGGTCTTGAGCGTGGCGGTATCGATCATTGCAAGTCGGTCGTCCCATTAAAACAATACCGTTCGCGGTGAGCTTGTCGAACCGCAGCAGGCGTCAACTATGGGCCTTCGACAGGCTCAGGCCGAACCGATATTAACTACTGGCTAGCGTGTGATCGCTCGATGCCCGATGTCGCGACGGTATTGCATGCCGTCGAAGTGAATGCCGACGAGGGCATCGTAAGTATGCTTCTGGGCCTGCTTGACGTTGTCGCCAAGCGCCGTGACGCACAGCACGCGACCGCCCGAGGTAAGAATCTTGCCGCCTTTTTCTTCCGTGCCGGCATGGAAGACATGCACAGTCTCGCTTTCCGCCGGCAGGCCGCTGATGACATCGCCCTTGCGCGGTGTGGCCGGATAGTTCGCCGCAGCGAGGACCACGCCCATGGCCACGCGCCTGTCCCATTCAGCTTCAACCTGGTCAAGCTTGCCGGCCACCGCGTGTTCGAGCAGCGTGAGCAGATTGGATTTGAGGCGCATCATGATCGGCTGCGTTTCCGGGTCGCCCATGCGGCAATTGAATTCGACCGTCTTGACCGATCCGTCCTTGCCGATCATCAGGCCGGCGTAGAGAAAACCGGTATAGGGCATGCCGTCGGCCATCATCCCGCGCACGGTGGGCAGGATGATTTCGCGCATGGCCCTGGCGTGTATCTCCGGGGTGACCACCGGTGCTGGCGAGTAGGCGCCCATGCCGCCGGTATTGGGGCCGGTATCGCCATCACCGATGCGCTTGTGATCCTGGCTGGAAGCCAGCGGCAGGACGTTCTTGCCGTCGACCATGACGATGAAGCTGGCTTCCTCGCCGTCAAGAAATTCCTCGATGACCACGCGTGCACCCGCGCTGCCGGGTTTGTTGCCGGAAAGCATGTCGTCAATGGCACTGTGCGCTTCGCCCGGCGTCATGGCCACGACAACGCCCTTGCCGGCGGCCAGTCCGTCGGCCTTGATCACGATCGGCGCGCCCTGCTGCTCGACATAGGCATGGGCAGCGGTGATGTCGCTAAAGGTTTTGAAAGCCGCGGTCGGGATGTTGTGCCGGGCCATGAAGCGCTTGGCAAAATCCTTCGAGCTCTCAAGCTGTGCGGCTTCCTTGGTGGGGCCGAATATTTTCAGGCCGCGTGCGCGGAAAATGTTGACCACGCCCGCCGCCAGCGGTGCTTCGGGTCCGACGACGGTCAGGTAAATGTCTTCCTTTTCGGCAAAATCGGCGAGGGCGACCGGGTCGGTGATAGCGATGTTTTCCACTTCGGCTTCACGTGCCGTGCCGGCGTTGCCGGGCGCAACGTAGATTTTCTGCAGGCCGGAGTTCTTGGCCAGGCGCCAGGCCAGAGCGTGTTCCCGCCCGCCGGAACCAATTACAAGCAATTTCATAAAAAACCTTTCGTCACCAGTTCACCGGGTAGCATCGATATTACTGCCGTGAAACTTGGCACCCTTCGTGATGAGAATAATCAATGTCTGAAATGACGGGCGCCGGTAAATACCATCGCCAGCTCGTGTTCGTTGGCGGTGGCGATGACTTCATCGTCGCGCATCGAGCCGCCGGGCTGGATGACGGCCTTGGCGCCGGCTTCGGCGAGCACGTCGAGACCGTCGCGGAAGGGGAAGAAGGCATCCGAGGCGACGCAGGAACCGAGCAGCGACAGGCCGGCATTGCGGGCCTTGATGGCGGCAATGCGCGTCGAATCGACGCGGCTCATCTGGCCGGCGCCGACGCCGAGCGTCATGCCGCCGCCGCAGAAGACGATGGCGTTGGACTTGACGAACTTGGCGACGCGCCAGGCAAAGAGCAGGTCTTCGATCTGTGCGGCAGTCGGCGCGGCCTTGGTCACGACCTTCAGATCGGAAGCCCGCACGTTGAACATGTCCGGTGTCTGCACCAGCAGGCCGCCGCCGACGCGCTTCATTTCGAAGGCATGGTAGTTGTTCGACGAATTTGCGTCGAATGGCAGTTCGAGCACGCGCAGGTTCTGCTTGGCGGCGAGCATTTCTTTTGCTGCCGGCGTGTAAGACGGGGCGATCAGTACTTCGACGAAGTGCTTGCGTTCGTTCATGGCCGCGACGATGTCGGTATCGACGGTGCCGTTGAAGGCGATTATGCCGCCGAAGGCCGAGATCGAATCGGTCTGGAAGGCTTTTTCGTAGGCCGACAGTAGGCTGGTATCAACCGCCACGCCGCACGGATTGGCGTGCTTGATAATCACGCAGCATGGTGCGGCGAAGGTCTTGACGCACTCCCAGGCGGCGTCGGCGTCGGCAATATTGTTGTACGAGAGTTCTTTGCCCTGCAATTGCGCGTACGCGGCGATGGCGCCGGGTGTCGGAATCGGGTCACGGTAGAAGGCGGCCTGCTGGTGCGGGTTCTCGCCGTAGCGCAGGGTTTCGACGCGGTCGAAGGCCAGTTGCAGTTTCTGCGGGAAAGGCGACAGCGCTTGCGGATTGTTCGTTTCGTCGAGCGCGGTTAGCCAGTTGGCAATCGCTGCATCGTAGCGCGCGGTGTGCGTGAAGGCCTTCCTGGCCAGGGCAAAGCGAGTGGACAGGGTCAGGGCACCGTCACTGGCATGCATTTCGGCCAGTAGCGCGGCGTAGTCTTCGGGGTCGGTCACTACGGCGACGCCGGCGTAGTTCTTGGCCGACGAGCGCACCATCGCCGGACCGCCGATGTCGATGTTCTCGATGGCGTCTTCAAGCGTGACGTCGGGTCTGGCGATGGTTTCGCGGAAGGGGTAGAGATTCACGCAGACCAGGTCGATCAGCGGGATGCCGTGCTTCTCGATGGTCGCCAGGTGCTCAGGCCGGTCGCGGCGGGCCAGGATGCCGCCATGCACTTTCGGGTGCAGCGTCTTGACGCGGCCGTCAAGCATCTCCGGAAAGCCGGTGTAATCGCCGACTTCAGTCACGGCCAGACCGGCGTCACGCAGCAGTTTGGCGGTGCCGCCGGTGGACAGGAGTTTTACACCCTGAGCCACGAGGCCGCGGGCAAATTCAAGTGCGCCGCGTTTGTCGGAGAGACTGATCAGGGCTTGGCGGATTTTCATGATGGATTTTTTTCGGGTTCAAAAATGGGCCAGACGAGTTTGTAGTCGACGAGTTTCTTGCGCAGGGTGTTGCGGTTGATGCCGAGCATCGCCGCTGCCAGCGTCTGATTCCCGCCCGCCTGCTGAAGAATCACTTCGAGCATCGGACGCTCGACGCTTCTTATAACCATGTCATAGATAGGCGCCGGCATTTCGCCGTCCAGATCGGCAAAATAGGTTTCCAGTGCGCCATAGATACAGGCTGAAATATCGTTGCTGCGTTTCATGCGGCGAGTCCCTCCCCGTCATTGTTGTTTTCGGCCTGAATGTAGCTCAGGTGTTCGTTGCGTTCGGCCAGTCCGTAGAAGAATTCATCGACCCCCTGCCGTTGCTGAATGATGTCCGGCAACTGGTTCATGCGGTGGCGGAAGACGGCCGAACCGGCCAGCCCCCGCGTATACCAGGAGATGTGCTTGCGCGCGACGCGCACGCCGGTTTCGATGCCGTAGAAGGCGTACAAGTCTTCAAGATGGGCGATAAGGATGGCATGGATTTCGCTGACGCGGGGTGGCATCAGATGCGTTCCGGTGTTCAGGAAATGCTCGATTTCTCGGAACAGCCAGGGGCGACCCTGTGCCGCGCGACCGATCATCAGTGCGTCGGCGCCGGTCGCGTCAAGAACGAATTTTGCCTTCTCCGGCGAGGTGATGTCGCCGTTGGCAATAATCGGGATGCGGGCTTCGGCCTTTACCGCCGCGATGGTCTCGTATTCGGCCGAACCGGTGTAAGCACAGGCGCGCGTGCGACCATGCATGGCTAGGGCGCGAATGCCGGACTGTTCGGCTATTTTCAGGATAGACAGCGCGTTGCGATTGGCCGTGTCCCAGCCGGTGCGAATCTTCAGCGTGACCGGTGTCTGCGGTACGGCCCGGACGACGGCTTCGAGAATCCGACCGACCAGCGGCTCGTCCTTGAGCAGTGCCGATCCGGCCATGACGTTGCAGATTTTTTTGGCCGGGCAGCCCATGTTGATGTCAATGATCTGTGCGCCGCGTTCGACATTGTGACGTGCCGCATCAGCCATCATCTGCGGAGCCGCTCCAGCGATCTGCACGGCGATGGGTTCGACCTCGCCGTCATGGTTGGCACGCCTTTGCGTCTTCGCGCTGCCGTAGAGCAGGGAATTTGAGGTGACCATCTCGGATACGGCCAGGCCGGCGCCCATCTTCTTGCACAACTGGCGGAACGGTCGATCGGTCACACCAGCCATCGGTGCAACAAACAGATTGTTTCTGAGCGTAAAGCCGACGAATTCCATGGCGGTGGAGTGCAGAAAGTATGGCTAGGGAAGGGGCGGATTTTACTCTTATTGCTGCCTAAAAAATAGTCAATTGATGACTTGGCGCCACGGCCAGTGCCGAGTCGCTTACAGCCACGCTCTGGCGCCCCAGATCATGCGTTTGGCGACGAAATGGCGCAAGGGCGGACACAGATCGAGTGCCAGCAGGCCCAAGCCGCGGGCGAATCTGAGCGGTGGCAGATCGTTGGAGAAGAGGCAGACGAGACTGTCGGTGAAGACTATGCTGGCGCGTCGATCCAGTTGTCGGCTGCGCGAATAGGCGGCTAATCCAATTGGATCGCCGGCATCGCTGCAGTTCTGCAGGATTTCGGCGAGTTCCCAGGCATCGCGCAGGCCGAGGTTGAAACCCTGGCCGGTAACCGGATGCAGAGTCTGCGCCGCGTTGCCGATCCACACCTGCCGTTGTTGTGTAATTAGCGAGCGGATGCGCAAGGCGAGCGGAAAAACCGAACGCGCACCGGTACCCGCAAAATCGAGGCGTTGGCCAAACTGGTGGCGTAACGCCGCGAGAAAACCTGCATCGTCGAGGCGCAGCACTTGTTCGGCTTTCTCCGGCGGCAGGGTGAACACGACCGAGTAGTCCTGTCCGAGCGGCAGCAGTGCCAGCGGCCCGTCCGGCGTGAAACGCTCCCAGGCACGGTGCTGGTGGCCGGGGTGCGGCCTGACTTCGGCGATGATAGCGTGCTGTCGGTAATCGCAAACCTTGATCCCGGGATCAACCTGCGGCGTGCCTTCGGCATGGACGATGAGCTTTGCCGTGATGCGCTCTGTCGTACCGTTGTGCACGAGCGTAGCTGTTGCGCCTTCGCGAGTAGTCTCGATCATGTCGACGGCACATGGGGCAAGCAGCTGCTCTGGCGTAATGCGGCTGTCCAGTGCGGCGGCGAGGTCGCGGTAACGCATGACGTAACCGAGTGCCGGCGCGCCGTAGTCGTGCGCATTGAGCAGCGTGCGACCGAAACCACCGCGCTGCGACACGTGAATCTCGTGGATCGCCGTGCCCGCAGTTTCATTCCATGCCTTCAGCCGTTCGAGCAGTTGTCGGCTGCCGTGCGCAATGGCCAGTGCACGCGGATCTTCGGACCCGGCGCCGCGTGCGCGATGGTCAATCAGCAGTACGCGCAACGGGCTGTCGGCCAGCGCCAGCGCCAGCGTCATTCCGACCGGACCGGCGCCGACGATGAGCACGTCGATGTTGGGTGGAATTGGCTCAGTCACGGCGCATAATTTCTTCAATTTCGGCAATCGTTTTCGGTGCCGTGGTGTAAACCTCGCATCCCTCGGCGCTGACAAAAGCATCATCCTCGATGCGGATGCCGATGCCGTGCAGGTGTTCGGGCACGTCGGCCCGCGCGCGGATATAGAGACCGGGTTCGATGGTCAGCGCCATGCCGGTTTCGAGCCGTACCCAGTCGTCGCCGGATTTGTATTCGCCGGCATCATGGACGTCGAGCCCAAGCCAATGCCCGGTACGGTGCATGTAGAAGGGCTTGTAGGCTTCGCTTTCGATCAGGCCGTCAACGCTGCCGGCCAGCAGTTTGAGGTCGGTCATGCCCTGAACCAGAACGCGCAGGGCTGCGTCGTGGTAGGCGATGAAGGGCGTGCCCGGCCGGATGGCGCTGATCGCCGCCTGCTGTGCCGCCAGAACGATTGCATAAACATCGCGCTGCACGGCGCTGAAGCGGCCGTTGATCGGGAAAGTGCGGGTGATGTCGGAAGCGTAACCTTGCACTTCGCAACCGGCGTCGATAAGCACCAGTGCATTTTCCGCAAGCGGCTTGTCGTTCTCGACATAGTGCAGAACGCAGGCGTTGCTGCCGCCGGCGACGATCGGCGAATAGGCGTGACCGGTCGCGCCGCGCTGGCGGAATTCGTGCCCGAGTTCGGCTTCGAGTTCGTATTCGGCCATGCCGGGACGGCAGGCGCGCATGGCACGGGCATGCGCCGATGAGGCAATGGCGGCGGCGCGGCGCATGCTGGACATTTCGTGCGCATCCTTGCGCTGCCGCATACGGTCGAGCGGTGCGTGCAGGTCGTGAATTTCTCCCGGAGCTCGCTTGCCGGCACGGTTTTGCGCGCGCACCGTGTTTAATGCGGCGACGATCTTTGTGTCCCAGACGGCGTCGTGACCCAGTGCATGCCACAGTGAGCCGCGGTTGGCGATCAACTCGGGGAGCTTCTGTTCAAACGCGCTGAAGGGATAGGCCTGGTCGAAGCCGAAAATGTTGCATGCCGCTTCAGGGCCGTGGCGGAAACCATCCCATACCTCGCGCTCTGCGTCCTTTTCACGACAGAAAAGAATTGATTCCGGTTCATTGCCGCCCACCAGGACGATCACCGCTTCAGGCTCGGGAAAACCCGAGAGATACCAGAAGTAGCTGTCGAAACGGTAGGGATAGAAGGCGTCGCGGTTGCGCAGGCGTTCGGGCGCGGCCGGAATGACGGCTACGCCATCGCCGATCTGTTCGAGCAGCGCGCTGCGGCGGATCGAGTACGGTTCGTTTTTCATTGGGCTAGTCTCAATTCACGATCGAGTTCGGCAAGGCGTTCGGGTGTCCCTACGTCGGCCCACCGGCCCGCATGATGTTCCCCGGTGACTATGCCGCGCAGGATTCCGGCGTCGAGCAGAGGGCGCATCTTCATGATCGCGCCGACTGGGACCGTGGCGAAAAACTCCGGCGCGAAGACGCCGGTCCCGGCGTAGGTCAGCGTCGGCCCGATACCGGTGCTGGCGTATCTGACGGTTTTGCCGTCGAGACAGAAGTCGCCCCCCGCATGTTGCGCTGGATTGTCAACGAAAACCAGATGAGCCTGGTTTTTACCGAGTGCGCGGGCGCACTCGCACGCCCGCGATAACTCCCAGTCACACCAGACATCGCCATTGACGACGAGAAACGGTTCATTGCCAAGCAGCGGCAGCGCCCTGGCGATACCGCCTGCGGTTTCCAGTGCTCCCGGCGGTTCCGGCGAGTAGCGGATGCTCAGTCCGAAACTGCGGCCATCACCGAGCGCGTCTTCAATCTGCCCGCCGAGATGGGCGTGGTTGATGACGACTTCATGCAAACCCGCAGCGGCCAGGCGCTCGAGATGCCAGATGATCAGTGGCTTGCCGCCAGCGGGCAGCAGTGGCTTGGGCGTAGTGTCGGTGAGCGGGCGCATGCGATCGCCGCGACCGGCGGCCAGGATCATGACACGCATGGGCTTCTCCCGGAGAGCATCCGGTGCGCAGCAACGCTAAAAGGTGTAGGCGACATCGGTGTGTTTATGTTCCAGTTGGTCAAGCAGGCGCGCCAGCGGCCGCAGTTCCATGTAACGCTCGCAGGTTCTGCGCAGGTAATGCATCACACGCGGCATATCCTGCAGATAGGCATCCTTGCCGTCCCGGTGGCAGAGACGGGCAAAGATGCCAAGGACCTTGATCTGGCGTTGCGCTCCCATCCATTCGTAATCACGGTAAAAATCGTGGAAGTCGGCCGCTACCGGCAGTCCGGCATGGCGCGCCATTTCCCAGTAGCGGATGACGAAATCGAGCTCCTGCTCTTCTTCCCATCCGATGTAGGCGTCACGGTAGAGCGAGACGAGATCGTAGGAAATCGGTCCAAAGACCGCGTCCTGAAAGTCGATGATCCCGGGGTTGGCCGGATAGTCTTCTCCGGAGACCATCAGGTTGCGTGAATGGTAATCGCGATGAACGAAAACCTGCGCTTGACCGAGGTTGTTGTCGAGAATCCTGTCAAATACCGAACGCAGCGTAGCCTGTTGATCCGAGTCAAGCGTGAGGCCCAGATGGCGTGCGACATACCAATCCGGGAAGAGATCAAGTTCGCGACTGAGCAAGGCACGGTCGTATTCGGGCAGCACGCCGGATCGGCTGGCACGCTGGATGTCGACCAGTGCCGTGTTGGCATGACGATAAAGCCGGGGTGCCGTGGCGGCATCCAGCACGCTCAGATAGGTGCTTTCCCCCAGATCGGAAAGGAGCAGAAAGCCCTGCGCCAGATCCTCGGCATAGACCTCGGGGACATGCACGCCGGCCGCTCGGAAAAGTTTGGCAATCTTCAGGAAAGGCCGGCAGTCCTCGTGTTCAGGCGGGGCATCCATGATGATGCGGGTATTTCCATCCGGCAGTGTGATGCGGAAATAGCGCCGGAAACTGGCATCGGCCGAGGCCGGTTCGAGTATGAATTCCTGCTCGGGGTACTGGCGCGAATAGAAGCCCTTAAGCCAGTCACGCAACAGGACGGTACGCGGCATGCCGCTTCTCCTTGAGCTATGGTGCTAAAATGCAGCGATTTTACCACTCGCCCTGTTGTCCGCTGTGTCATCGGAAATGACACGAGTCTGTTCTGGCAATTACTGATATCACGGGATGAAATTAATCGTCCGGCGCAAACCACTCGCGCTGTTCCTTTTTTACGGCTTTGCGAGCGTTCTGGTCGGTGCTTATGCCGATGAGGCGCAGGCGCAGGCTCCCGTGCCGCTGCGCGTCGATCCGGTATTGCTCGGCCTGCCACCGATAAAGCCGGCAGAAGCCCCCACGCCTGCCCCTGTTCCAGCACCAGCCGAAAAGACGCGCGTCGAGATCAGGCCGATTGAGCCCAGCGTTGTTGAAACGCGCCCTGCTGTACCGCAGGCGGCGCCGATAGTGGCCGTCCCTCCGCCTGTTCAAGCGCAACCCGTGAGCGTATCGCCGGTGCCTGCGCCAGCGGTACAAGCGCCAGCGAAACAAGCGGAACCTTTAGCGCAAACGCCGGTAACGGCAACTCAGTCACCAACTAGGCCGGTCGCACAGGCTACGGTCGCTTCCAGACCACTTGCTGCGGCTTCGTCAGTTGCCACCGGCACAGCCGTTTCGGCATTGGCTCCATTGCGCGTTGACCCGGCGCTACTGGGGCTGCCTCCTGTCGCGGCATCGGTTTCGACGTCTCAAGCCTCAGCAGCGAGGGCT
>CAIVZW010000133.1 GCA_903910495.1 uncultured beta proteobacterium | reverse complement strand
CGCTGTGGGCGCGGCTGTTTTCCTGAGGCTGGATGACTTGTGTTGAACGCCATGGCAGTAAAGGTGGCCAATATGAAGACGACGCATCTAAAAGGTAACTGGTCCGTTCCACTTGCCGCCCAGGCGATTCGAAATTCCGCTGCCCCGATACCAGCCGTTGCGATGCAGATCGTCGCAGATGCTTTTTTAAAGCATGCTCATCTAAATGCGATCGATTAAAAACGACGCATACGAAGTGACTGAATCAGACCGTCGACCCTCACCTGGCAGGTGACGAATCTCGACGGTTTTGTGGCAGCACGGCAACTACGCAAACTGCCAGGCCACCGGGGAGCCCCGATCCTGGCCATGACAGCCAATGCCTTTGTTGAGGACAAACACCTTGCTTTGAGGCCGCAATGAACGATTTCCTCGCGCGTCCAGGCCGGAAGCCCCATTTCGCCGCGCCCGTCTGATCCGACCGTATTCACCGCACATCAGCCGGCGCGCCAACACTTCCCGGTGTGCCTTCAAGCCGGAAGCGACCCCTTCTCCATCTCGACCGGCTTGCTCGTGTTTCCAACGAAACCGGGAATGCGCGCTTTGATCTCCAGTACTCCTGTGCCTGTCAGCGTGACACTGCTTTTCCTGAGTTGCGTGTTGCCCCCGGGTCCTTGTTCTGTGAGCTTGTTGTTCTTTTGCACCAAATCCCTGCGCCCGTCTGATTTGATCCTGCGCAGCACTATCGTAATAAATCACTTTAAGATGTTTTTTCTTAGCATTGTTTTTTAAAGGAAATTTATTAAAAGAATTAAACAGAAATGCTGTATAAGTCCTTGTTGTCATTGGAAAAAATTGAAATAAACCCCTTGCAATGCCCAAATCTTTGTCTTAAAGTGGGGGCGAGTGGTGAAAAGTGGGGAATCGAGGACTCCTCGGAAAAGTCAGCAAGGGGGCTAGTTTTGATGTTTCAGGGTGCAGCAGCGCTAAGTCTCGATGCCAAAGGTCGGCTCGCCATTCCGGCGCGTCACCGGGAGTCGCTCGTGGCTGCGTCCGCTGGCCAGCTCGTATTGACGGCGCACCCGCATCGCTGCCTCCTGCTTTATCCCGCTGCCGCCTGGGAACCCATTCGTGACAAGGTGCTGGCGGCGTCCAGCCTGAACACGCAAGCGGCAGCCATCAAACGCCTGCTCGTCGGTAACGCACGCGACGAAACCATGGATTCCGCTGGCCGACTACTCGTCGCGCCGGAGTTGCGCCAGTTTGCCCAGTTTGAAAAGCAGGTCTGGCTGGTGGGACAGGGCAGCCATTTCGAAATCTGGTCCGATGCTGGCTGGCAGAAGCAGCAGGAAGTGTTCTTTGCCGTGGGTGATCAGTTGTTGCCGCCGGGGCTTGAGGATCTGGCGCTGTGAGCGGTGTTTCGTCGCATCAGACAGTGTTGTTGCAGGAGGCGGTTGCGGCATTGGAGGTAAAACCCTCCGGCACTTACGTCGACGCAACTTTCGGTCGCGGCGGGCATAGCCGGGCGATTCTTGAACGCCTTGGCCCGAACGGCCGGCTGCTGGCACTGGATCGCGACCCGCAGGCGGTGGCGGCGGCGCGCGCGATCAGCGATCAGCGATTGACCATGCTGCACCACAGCTTCGGTGAACTCGCTGTGGCGGTGCAGCAGGCAGGAATTGAGGCTGTGGATGGGGTGCTCCTGGATATCGGGGTGTCATCGCCGCAGATCGATGAGGGGGGGCGGGGCTTCAGCTTTCGTTTTGACGCACCGCTCGACATGCGCATGGATACCACGCAGGGCGAGACGGCTGCTTCGTTTCTGGCGATTGCCGGAATAAAAGAAATCACGGAGGTCATTAGAAACTATGGCGAAGAACGGTTTGCTTTCCAGATTGCAAAGAAGATTGTGGCTGCTCGGAGCGAGCGGCCTGTTGCAACCACGGGTGAACTCGCCACGCTTGTACGCGCGGCCGTGCGGACCCGTGAGCCCGGCCAGGATCCGGCGACGCGTACCTTTCAGGCTTTACGGATTTATGTCAATCAGGAACTCGAGCAGCTGGCTCTAGTCTTGCCCCAGGCGATGAACGTTCTGACGCGTGGCGGACGGCTGGTGGTGATCAGCTTCCATTCGCTTGAAGATCGCATCGTCAAGCGCTTCATGCGTGAACAGGCGAGTACGGATAACTTGCCGAAGAACCTCCCGCTGCGTTCAGTCGATCTCCCGAAGCCCAGGCTGCGTCTGGTCGGCAAGCCGCTCAGGGCCGGCCTGGCCGAAATTGCGGCCAATCCCCGGGCGCGCAGCGCGGTGATGCGAGTGGCTGAGAAATGCGCTGAAAAACTCGCAGAGAAGCCGGAGGCGGACTAATGGTGCGCCTGAACATGTTCCTGCTCCTGGCCGCCGTGTTTTGCGCGCTCAGTGTGGTGACTTCGCAGCACAAGGCACGCAAGCTCTTTCAGGCGCTTGAGAGTGAACAGGATCGCGCCAGGCAGCTTGAGGTCGAGTACGGCCAGTTGCAACTCGAGTTGTCAACCTGGGCGACCTCGCCGCGTATCGAGAAAATCGCTCGCGACAAGCTCAGGATGCGTACACCGGAAGCGTCAAAAGTGATTACCGCCAGTTCGGGAGGTGCGCCGCGATGATGAACTTCAGAGGCGCGCGGGCCCACAAATTCGCCGAAAGCCCGGTGCTCAAGCTGCGTTTGCCGGCCTGGCGTTCGCGCCTGATGGCTTTGCTCATTCTGAGCTGTTTTGCCGTGCTCATCGGCCGTTCGTTCTATTTGCAGGTACTCAATAACGATTTTCTGCAGGAGAAGGGGGATTCGCGCTACCGGCGTGATCTTGAAATCTCCGCCTCGCGTGGCCGCATCGCCGACCGTAATGGCGACGTACTGGCCGTCTCGACACCGATGAAGTCGGTCTGGGCGATTCCTGCCGATGCTCGCTTGACGCCGCAGCAGGCCAGACAACTGGCCGCCCTGCTCGAAATGGATGTCAAGGAACTGTCACGCAAGCTGGCCAGTGACAAGCCATTCGTATTTCTGCAGCGGCAGTTGCCGCCGGATGTCGGCGAACAGGTGGCGGCACTGAAACTGCCCGGTATCGGCCAGGACAAGGAATATCGCCGTTTCTATCCGAGCGGCGAAATGACTGCACATCTCGTCGGATTTACCGGCGTTGACAACAAGGGTCTTGAAGGTGTCGAACTGGCCTTTCAGGGACAACTGCTGGGGCATGCCGGCAGTCGCAGCGTGATCAAGGACCGGCGCGGACAGATTGTCGAGGATGTAGGCTCGATCAAGCCGCCGCAGGACGGCAGGGAAATCCGTCTGGCGCTCGACTCCAAGATCCAGTATCTCGCCTACAGCCAGTTGAAACAGGCCATTGTCGACTACAAGGCCAAGGCCGGCGGTGCCGTGGTCATTGATGCCAAGAGCGGTGAAATCCTCGCGCTGGCCAATTGGCCAACCTACAACCCGAACAATCGCGAACGCCTGTCGGGTGCGCAACTGCGCAACCGCGCCGTGACCGATACCTTCGAGCCGGGATCAACGTTAAAACCGTTTACCATTGCCCTGGCCCTGGAGAGCGGCAAGGTACGTTTCGATACGATCATCAATTGCGCGCCGGGCAAGCTGACCATCGGCACTGCGACGATTTCCGATGCGCATTCGTATGGCGCACTGACGGTGGCGCAGGTGATCCAGAAGTCGTCCAATGTCGGCGCTGCCAAAATTGCCGGTACGCTGTTGCCGCAGCAAATGTGGGACATGTTTGACGCCGTCGGTTTCGGCCAGGTATCGCGTCTGGGTTTTCCCGGCGAGGTGGGCGGTCGCCTGCGTCCCTGGAAGACCTGGCGCCCGATCGAACAGGCCACGATGGCCTACGGCCACGGCATTTCGGTTTCGCTGATGCAACTGGCTCGTGCCTACTCCGTGTTTGCGCGCGAAGGCGACATGATTCCGCTGACGCTGACCAAGCTTGATTCGATGCCCATCGGAACGACACCGATATTCAGCCAGCAGACGGCTCGCGAGGTACGCGCCATGCTCGAGATGGCCGTGCAGCCCGGGGGTACCGCGCCCAAGGCGCAGATTCCCGGGTATCGCGTCGCCGGCAAGACGGGTACCGCGTACAAGCT
>CAIVZW010000132.1 GCA_903910495.1 uncultured beta proteobacterium | reverse complement strand
CCTTGCATCATCGTGCTCAGTGCAGCGATGTGCTGTGTTCGACGCCGCGCCTGTGAGTTGCCGATACTGTGCAAAATTCCAGTATCAAAGGGACTAAACAGTTTTGAAATGTGGTGATACATTAGGGGGTGTTGACCTACATTTCATGGGCGCGACGGACTCTGAGCGGGATGCAGCGCAAGGCGCGGCGGCACCGCCTGGCTGGTGCCAGGCAAGCCGACGCAACGCCGTGATGCGCCCGCACAGAATCCGTCCCGAAGGGTTGATACGATAAGGCTGCGTCTGCGTCGTTGCTCGCCTTGCCCGCACTTCAGTGCGGGCAGCAGCGCGCGCCTCGCATCCACAACCTTCTCGTATCAACGCGCTCCACGAAATGTAGGTCAACACCCCCTATGGAGTCGGATGGAAACATCTGTTTCGCACCGACTCCCCTGCAGTGATCAAGCTTACCTTTCAACAAGGAGAGCGCAAGCATGAAAAGAGTACTCATCCCGGTCGATGGTTCGGACTGCGCGATTCGAGCAGTTGCCCTGGTCATTTCCAAGCGATCCTTCTACGCCAATCCGGATGACCTCGACATTCATCTGGTGAATGTCCAGGCGCCTTTTTCGCATGATATCAGCCGTTTCGCCAGCCACGACCAGATGGCCGGCTTTCACCACGATGAGAGCCACAAGCTGATGCGCAGTGCCTGCGAACTTCTTGATGCGGCCGGCGCCAAATATACCTGTCACCTTGAGGTCGGCAAAGTTGCTGAAACGATCACCCGCCTTGCCGAGTCGCTGCAGTGTGAGCAGATCGTCATGGGTACGCATGGTCGCGGGGCGCTCAAGGAGCTTCTTGTCGGCTCGATTACCCTGAAAATAATCCATCTCTCGACAATTCCGGTCCTGCTTGTGAAGTAAGACATCAGGTGGTTCTCTGTCCGTGCTCTAACGTCGGCATGTTGAGTTGTTTTGTATTCCATTTGATCTAACCTGCACCCGGAAATTTATGAACTCCATGAACACCACTATGCAAGACAAAGAGGCGCACGCTAAACCGATTGAAGAACTCATCAACGCATTTCAGACACACCATGAACAAGGTCTGACCCGGCAGGAAGCGCAGTCGCGCCTTGAAAATCTCGGTTATAACGAACTGTCCGAGCGTCCGCAACCCGGATTCTTCTCTCTCCTCTGGGATCAGTTCAACAATTACCTCGTAATCATCCTGATCGTCGCGGCACTGGTTTCTTTCGCGTTAGGAGAGTACGTCGATTCCATCGCCATCATGTTCATTGTGGTGCTCAATGCCGTGGTCGGCGTTATCCAGGAATCCAAGGCAGAACAGGCTCTCGCGGCCCTGAAAAAGATGGCGGCCCCAAATGTGCAGGTCATCCGCGATGGCTTGCAAATGACCATTCCAGGTCGAGAGATTGTCGTTGGCGACATCATTCTGCTCGAAGCCGGAAACTATGTTCCTGCGGATCTGCGGCTGGTCGAGAGCGTCAACCTCAAGATCGAGGAAGCTTCGCTGACGGGCGAATCCATGCCGGTTGAGAATAATGCCGGAGTCGTTCTGGATAAGGAGATTCCGCTTGGAGATCGCAAAAATACCGCCTTCATGGGTACGCTGATCACCTATGGTCGCGGCAGAGGTCTGGCTACGGGAACGGGCATGAATACGCAGATCGGTCTCATCGCCGAGATGATCCAGTCGTTCGAAACCGAGGATACACCGCTGCAGAAGAAACTCGAGCATCTGGGGAAGGTTCTAGGAACGGCTTGTCTGGCCATCTGCGCTCTGGTGTTCATTTATGGTCTGTTCCGGGATACCCAGCTTGCGGCGGCTCTGAACGGCGGTTTCATGCATTATCTTGAAACCGAAAAAGTGAACATCATCCATTTGTTCATGATGGCGGTGAGCCTTGCCATTGCTGCTGTTCCCGAAGGCCTGCCGGCCATCGTGACCATCTGCCTGGCCCTCGGAATGCAGCGGATGATCAAGCACCATGCGCTGATCCGCAAACTCCCTGCCGTCGAAACGCTCGGCTGCGCTACCGTAATCTGTTCGGACAAGACTGGAACCCTGACGCAGAACGAGATGACCGTTGTTCAGGCGTGGGCCGGCGGCAAGCGCTTGCGTATCGCCGGAGAAGGGTATAGCCCGAACGGACAATTCTTTCTGGGAACTGATTCCTTTGAGCCGCGCACCGATCCCGACGTGCCCCTGTTGCTGCAGGGCGCACTGGTCTGTAACGACGCGAAACTGGTGCAGAAAAGCGACGAAGCAGGAAATAACTCGTGGCGAATCATCGGCGATCCCACGGAAGGTGCCATGATAGTTGCCGCCGCGAAGAGCGGGTATCAACGTGCCGAACTGGAACAATCGCTACCGCGCATACAAGAGATTCCCTTCGATTCCGACCGAAAGCGCATGGCCACGATTCACCGGGTGGACGGGACTAATGATCAGAAGGACTACTCCGGTATTGGCTCTCCGCCCTTCATTGCTTTTATCAAGGGCGCGCCCGACGTCATCCTTGGGCTCTGCGCTGAAAAGCTGCAATCCGGCAAGGCTATTGACCTGACGCAGAACATGCGCGAGGAGATACTCGAGCAGAACCACGACATGGCCAGCAACGCGCTGCGCGTCCTTGCCGTAGCCT
>CAIVZW010000131.1 GCA_903910495.1 uncultured beta proteobacterium | reverse complement strand
GGCAAAGGAGGCTGGCTGCGGGTCTGGGACGTTGACCGCCAGTGGCAACAGCAGAAAGAAAGCAATAAAAATCTCGAGTTGCGTAATGCCGGGCTGGATGCCGAAGTGCGTGATCTCAAGCAGGGCTACGACGCCATCGAAGAGCGTGCGCGTTTCGAGCTGGGCATGATCAAACAGGACGAGGTCTTCGTCCAGATCCCTGAAAAATCCGCACCGAACAAGTTGCCGGAGAAAGCTTCTTCTGAACAGAAGTGATTCCGGAAGCCTTCTCTGTATCCCTTATTCCAATTCCAAACCAATCCTGTCTTTGTCGACTTCGCCTTGCCGTGCTGGTGCCAGGCAAGCCGAGGCAAGGCCGCGATGCGCCCGCACAGAATCCGTCCCGAAGGGTTGATACGAGAAGGCTGCATTTGCGGATTCCTATTGTAAGGTGCGGATCATTTCGATTTCTTGTAGTCAGGCGCAAGAAGCTTGGTTAGAATCTGGTTGGTCTGATCGTTTTGTCGCGAACGGGTCGGATCTTTGAGGAGATGGAATGCTGAAAGCTGGACAAGTTGCACCGCTGTTCGTCCTTCCTGATGCGGACATGGAGTCCATTGATATTGCCCAATATCGGGGCAGGTACAATGTCATCCTCTTCTTTTACCCAAGAGACGACACGCCGGGTTGTACACTTGAAGCGACTGATTTTTCTGACCACGAGGATGAGTTTTCGCGTCACGACTGCACGATCATTGGCATCAGCCGTGACGATTGCATGAAGCACGCGGAATTTCGTGACCGGCACGGCATTTCAGTACGTCTGCTTTCGGATTCCGAAGGTGTGGCATGCAAACAGTACGGTGTGTGGCAGGCGAAAGAGGTCGATGGTGTCAAAAAATATGGCATCCTGCGTTCGACTTTCGTCATCGATAAACAAGGTGTTCTCCAACTCACGCTTTACGGAGTCAATGCCAAAGGCCATGCGCTGGATGTCTTGCGTGCGGTGAAGGAACTCAATACATGAAAATGCAAGTTGCAAAGAACTCGGTTGTTACCCTCGACTACAGCGTTACCGATCCTGATGGCGAACTTGTTGACGCCGGACAGGAGCCGCTTGTTTATCTGCACGGGGGCTACGATGACATTTTTCCGATGATTGAAGAAGCCGTTCACGGGAAAACCGTAGGTGAATCAGTCGTGGTAAAAATGCAGCCGGACGATGCTTTTGGCGAGTATGACGCCGAACTGATCCAGATTGAATCGCGCAAAGGTTTCCCCAAGGAATTGCAGGTCGGCATGCAGTTTGAAGGAGTGCCGGACGGCGATGAAGATGACGACGATATTCTGATCTATCGCGTAACCGAAATTGCTGGCGACAAGGTAGTGCTTGACGGCAACCATCCCCTGGCCGGCATGGCCCTGGTGTTTACCTGTACAGTGACCGCCGTGCGTCCCGCCAGTGCCGAGGAAATCGAGCATGGCCACATTCACGATGGTGATTGCGACCACGACGACTGATTGTTTTGTATTCCGGAACATGAAAACGGAGCCTGCGGGCTCCGTTTTCATGTGCGCCAAGCGTGGGCTTGGCCGATTTCGCCTGCGCAGAGTCCGCCCGATACGGACAGCAGGTGTTTCATCGGCTTAGGGCCTTGAGTTCGTAGAGGGCGTCGAGCGCCTGCTTCGGCGTCAGTTCGTCGGGATTGATGGTTGCCAGTCGCAGCATGGCCGGATTCGGCACCGCTTCGAGCGCTTCCGGATAGCTTGGGGAAGGCGAGGCAAAAAGATCCGGCTGCAGCGGGTTGATCGACGCCCGTTGCTCGAATTCGCGGAGCTGACGCCGCGCCGCCTTGAGCACCGATCCCGGAATGCCGGCCAGCGCCGCCACCTGAATCCCGTAGCTCTGGTTGGCCGGGCCTTCTTCGACCGCGTGCAGAAAGACGATACGTTCGCCGTGTTCGATGGCATCCAGATGCACATTGGCCAGATCGGCATACTCATTGGCCAGCAGGGTCAGTTCGAAGTAGTGTGTGGCGAACAGCGTCAGGGCGCGGTTTTTCTCAAGCAGATGGCGGCAGATGGCAAACGCCAGCGCCATGCCGTCGAAGGTCGAGGTGCCGCGCCCGACCTCGTCCATCAGCACCAGGCTGTGCTCGGTGGCATGGTGCAGGATGGCGGCCGATTCGGTCATTTCGACCATGAAGGTCGAGCGTCCGGAGGCCAGATCGTCGGAGGCTCCGATACGCGTGAAGATCTGGTCGAGCGGGCCGAGTACCACGTGCGCGGCCGGAACGAAGCTGCCGACGTGTGCCAGCAGCGCTATCAGCGCCGTCTGCCGCATGTAGGTTGATTTGCCGCCCATGTTCGGGCCGGTGATAAGGAGCAGGCGGCGACCGTCGCCGAGTCGGGTGTCGTTAGCGATGAAGGATTCTCCACCGGCCAGTTCGCCTTCGACAACCGGGTGTCGGCCACCTTCGATGAGCAGGCCGGGCTCTCCGGAAAACAGCGGCCGGCAGTAGTTGCGTGCCAGCGCGATGTCGGCAAAGCAGGCCAGCAGATCGGTATGCGCTACCGCGCGGGCGATCCGCTGCAGTTGTGGCAGATCGGCCTGCAAGGCCGTCAGGACGCCCTCGTAGAGCACCTTCTCGCGCGCCAGGGCGCGATCCTGTGCAGACAGCGCCTTGTCCTCGAAGGCTTTCAACTCGGGCGTGATGTAGCGCTCGGCGTTTTTCAGCGTCTGCCGGCGGCGGTAATCGTCAGGTACCTTGGCGGCGTGGGTGTTGGTGATCTCGATGTAGAAGCCATGCACACGGTTATATTCGACCTTGAGATTGGCGATGCCGGTGCGTTCGCGTTCGCGTGCCTCGAGTTCGACGAGGAAGTTGCCACAGTTGTCGTTGAGGGCGCGCAATTCATCAAGGTCGGCATCGAAGTTACCGGCGATGACGCCGCCATCACGGATGAGTGCGGCCGGTTCAGGCTGGATGGCCCGACTCAGCAGATCGAGTGCGGTGGACGGCGTCGCCAGTTCTTCAAGCAATTCGAGCAGCAGCGGTGCGCTGGTGCCGATCAGCGGGGAACGCAGTTCAGCCAGCCGGTGCAGGCTGTCGCGCAGGCTTGAAAGGTCGCGCGGACGGGCGCTGAAAAGGGCAATGCGGCCGGCGATACGTTCAATGTCAGCAAAGCCGCGTAGCGCCTGACGCAACTCGCGCATACTGCGACCTTCATCGTCGAGCAGCGTGGCGACGGCGGCATGCCGTGCTGCCGGGATGGTCGGGGAACGTAACGGGTGGTGCAGGGCATGACGCAGGGCCCGTGAGCCCATCGCGGTAATGCAGGTGTCGAGCAAGCTGCACAATGTTGGTGCCGGCTGGCCGCGCAGAGTCTCGGTGAGTTCGAGGTTGCGGCGCGTGGCCGTGTCCAGACCAAGAAAGTTGCCGTCGCGTTCGACGATCAGCGACTGCACGTGGGGCAGGGCACGTGTCTGGGTG
>CAIVZW010000130.1 GCA_903910495.1 uncultured beta proteobacterium | reverse complement strand
TGCGCGCACTGCCGAAGATCGAGACCGCCGGACGAATCGCTGACAGACGCTGCGTGGCCTCGACGAACTCTGACATAATGCCGAAAACACGCCAGGCTTCCAGCGACGTAGTGAACTTTGACGCGGCAGGATCGGCCTGCGTAGGTATTTTTTCTTTTTCGCTCAGTTCTTTTCCATTGTTAACTATGCCTACCTTGCTGCTGGTCGACGGATCGTCGTATCTCTACCGCGCTTTTCACGCCATGCCGGATCTGCGCAACCGCCAGGGGGAACCGACCGGCGCCATCTACGGCGTACTGAACATGCTACGCCGGCTCGATAGCGACTACAAGGCACAGGATGTAGCTTACAAGGCCTGCGTCTTTGATGCCAAGGGCAAAACCTTCCGCGACGACTGGTATGCGCAGTACAAGGCCAATCGCCCGGCTATGCCCGAAGACCTCGTAAAACAGATCGAACCCATCCACACCGGTGTCGCCGCTTCCGGCTGGCCGATCCTGATGGTCGACGGCGTCGAGGCCGATGATGTGATCGGCACGCTGGCCAGGCAAGCCGCCGCACAGGGCATCAGGGTGGTGATTTCAACCGGCGACAAGGATCTTGCGCAACTCGTCGACCCGCTGATCCAGCTGGTCAATACCATGAACAACGAAGTTCTCGATGAAGCCGGCGTACTGGCCAAGTTCGGCGTCGCCCCCGAGCGCATTGTCGATTATCTGGCACTGATCGGTGACAGCGTCGACAATGTGCCGGGAGTACCCAAGGTCGGCCCGAAAACCGCCGTCAAGTGGTTGTCACACTACGGTTCGCTTGATGGCGTGATCGCCGCTGCTGCCGAGATCGGCGGCGTGGTCGGCGCGAACCTGCGCCAGACGCTAGCCTTCCTGCCGCTGGGGCGCAAACTCGTCACCGTGCGCTGCGACCTTGAACTGCCGCTCCAGCTCGATGACCTTGCGCCGCTTGTCGTTGATCGGGACCGGCTGGCTGAACTCTTTACGCGCTACGAAATGAAATCATGGCTGAAGGAAGTCAGCCCGTCCGCCGAAGACGCCTCCACGGACATCGCTGATGCGCCCGCAGCACCGCTCCTCCAGGTGCCTGCTCCAGATTCATCATTGTTCGCACCTGACCGCAGCCAGTATGCCTGTATTCTTGACTGGGCAAGTTTTGAAACCTGGCTGAAGAAAATCGAAGCCGCCCCGCTCACCGCGCTCGATACCGAAACCACGAGCCTCGACCCGTTTGGCGCACGCATCGTCGGCATTTCCTTCGCGGTCGCCCCCGGCGAAGCGGCCTATCTGCCGCTGGCACACGATTACGCCGGTGCGCCGGAACAATTGCCCTGCGAGCAAGTACTGGCGCGCCTCAAGCCCTGGCTGGAAGCGGCGTGGCACGCCAAGATCGGGCAGAATCTCAAGTACGACCAGCACGTGTTTGCCAATCACGGCATCGCGCTGGCCGGTGTCGCACACGACACGCTGCTGCAATCCTACGTACTCGAAGCCGGCAAGGAGGGCGTACGCGGCCACGACCTCGGCCAGCTCGCGCTACGCCATCTCGGGCTGGCGACGATATCCTTCGCGCAACTGTGCGGCAAGGGCGCCAGCCAGATCGGCTTCAACCAGGTTGCCGTCGACCAGGCGGCCGAATACGGCGCCGAGGATTCGGACCTGTGCCTGCGCCTGCACCAGCAGCTGTATCCGCAGATCACCGCAGATCAAGGCTTGACGCGGATCTACGGCGAGATCGAGATTCCCTCGCGCGACATCCTGTTTCGCATGGAGCGTAACGGCGTGCTCATCGATTGCGGGCTGCTCGCGGAGCAGAGCAAGGAGCTCGGCCAACGGCTGATGGAGCTGGAAACAATGGCCCACGAAGCTGCCGGGCAGCCATTCAACGTCAATTCGCCGAAGCAACTCGCCGACATCCTGTTCACCAAGCTCGGCCTGCCGGTGAAGAAAAAAACGCCGTCGGGTACCCCGTCTACCGACGAGGAAGTGCTTTCCGAACTGGCGCTCGACTACCCCTTGCCCAAGCTGCTGCTCGAATCGCGACAACTCGCCAAGCTCAAGGGCACCTACACCGACAAGCTGCCGAGGATGGTCAATGCCCGGACCGGGCGCGTGCATACCAGTTACGCGCAGGCGGTGGCCGTTACCGGGCGCCTCGCCTCCAGCGACCCCAACCTGCAGAACATCCCGGTGCGCAGAGCCGAAGGCCGGCGCATCCGCGCCGCCTTCATCGCCCCGCCGGGCGGACACATCGTTTCCGCCGACTACTCACAGATCGAATTGCGCATCATGGCGCACCTCTCGGAAGACGCACGCCTGCTCGAAGCCTTCGCACAAGGCGAAGACGTACACCGCGCCACCGCTGCCGAAATTTTCGGTGTTACGCCAATCGAAGTCGGATCGGATCAGCGGCGCGTGGCCAAGGTCATCAACTTCGGTCTGATCTACGGCATGAGTGCCTTCGGCCTGGCCCGCCAGCTCGATCTCGAACGCAGCGCGGCGCAGGCCTATATCGAACGCTATTTCGCGCGTTATCCCGGCGTCGCCCGCTACATGGAAAGTACGCGCAACAGCGCCAGGATGAATGGTTACGTCGAGACCGTTTTCGGCCGTCGCCTGTGGCTGCCGGAAATCCGCGCCGCTCAGACCGGGCGCCGCCAGGGAGCCGAACGCGCGGCGATCAATGCGCCGATGCAGGGTACCGCCGCCGACCTGATCAAGCTGGCGATGATCGCCGTGCAAGGCTGGATCGATTCCGGGCAACTGAAATCCCGCCTGATCATGCAGGTGCACGACGAACTTGTCCTCGAAGTTCCGGACGACGAACTGCAAAGAATTCGCATCGAATTGCCGCCGTTGATGACGCAGGTCGCCAAACTTCGCGTGCCGCTGGTTGTCGAAGTGGGTGTTGGCGCCAACTGGGACGAAGCTCACTGAACGCGGGCCAGCAATGAATATCTTTTTCTCCTGGCTATTGTTCTGCCTGGCAAGCGCGGCGCCGCTTGCCCTGGCGCAGACTTCCGGGGAAGGAGATGGTGCTCATGCCTTCGCCGAGAGCGCAGCCGAATCTTCTGCAAAGCGGGCCGAACCGGATAGCCAGGCCATGGAAAAGAGCTTGCAGAGTCTGCACTGGAAACAATTCAGGGCGATCATCGAATCCATCCCGAAGATGAAAGCCGACGTCGAGGCCTATGGACCGATCGGATGGCAATTCGTCCAGGCGAACTACAAGACCTACGGCTGGAAAAAGAACATCGACAGGCTCGATGAGACCCAGAAAAAGCGTCTGGCCGAACTGATACAAAGTGCCAAAGAGGCCAGATAGCCTGCAGATTCCTGGCGAATTTCCACCGTATTGAAACAGCCTGCGGTCAATTGCAATTGCGTTATTGCAGCTTTCGTTCTATTTTTATTCGGCTACCCTGGCGACTGAGCCGCGAATGACGAGTCGAGGTGCAAAGCTGAATTCTTCAGTTTTTTCTTTCGGACTGCCCAGGCGAAACACGATCCGGCTGACCATGGTCCTTGCCATTTCCTCCAATGGCAGACGCACCGTGGTTATTCCTGGTTCGATGAAGGCCGAGAGAAACATGTCGTCGATACCCACCACGGAAACGTCTTGCGGCACGCGCAGTCCCTGACTCTGGAAACCCAGTATCAGGCCCATGGCCAGCATGTCGTTCATGGCCACGATACCTGTGGGTCTAACTTTTCGTGCGGCGATCTGTGCGGCGAGAGTACGCCCGAGTTGTGCCATCTCGGCATCGCCATATCCTGTCGATGCCTTGCCCTCGATCACTTCTGCCGTTGCCGCCAGGTTTGCCGATTCTGTCGCTGCAATAAAACTATCGATCTTGTCCATCCGGCTCACGGTTTTGCCAGAGGCCGTCACAAATGCCAGGCGCCGGTGCCCATTTTCAATCAGATGGTTGACGGCAATACGCGCCGCCTCAGCGTTGTCCATCGACACGTAATCGACTTCGAGTTTGGTATCCGGAAGGGAGCGGCGATCGTAACTGACGGCGATCAGGCCACGCCTGATCGGCCCCTCAAAATGTCCCTGCTCCAGCAAAGGAGAGACAATGATTACACCGCGAATGCCGTGCGATAGCAGATCCTCGAGAAAACTCATTTCCTTTTGCGGATCGCGGTAGGTATTCCCAACCAGAACTCGGTAACCGTATTCTTCCTGCGCCACGACTTCTACCTCGCGCGCAAGGGATCCGTAGATCGGATTTGAAATCGACGGGACCAGCAAG
>CAIVZW010000129.1 GCA_903910495.1 uncultured beta proteobacterium | reverse complement strand
TCCCGGCCGCAGTTTCCGCAAGAGCGGCCTCGGCAAGGACGTCACCGACAAGTTTCTTTCCGGGCTGCCGGGCATTCAGAAAGAGGGCACCGACGGCCTGATCGTCGCCGCGCGCTGGGTGTTGCACAAGATGCCGCCGTATACGCGCACCGTCTGTCTGGAGTTTTTCGGCCAGGTGCGTGAAGCCGTGCCGGCCATCGTCGAAATTACCGATTACTTCAAGCCGGGTGGCGCCGGACATCAATTCGGTGTGCTGCTCGCCGGCCTCGAACATCTCGACGAACGCTACGTGCGGGCCATCGGTTACGCCACCAAGGCCAGGCGCAAGGGAGAAACTTCGGGACGCCCGAAGATGGTGCTGATCGGCGACATCGTCGGCCATGACGAAAAAGCGGTCATGGCGGCGGCCTCGGAAGTCGTCCGCCTGTGCCATCTGCGTTCGGCCGAGGGCTTCATCGCCGTCGATGCCGATACGCGCAAGAAATTCTGGCTCGACCGCTCGCGCACCGCGGCCATCTCGCGCCATACCAACGCCTTCAAGCTCAACGAGGACGTGGTGATTCCGCTGCCGCGCATGGGCGACTACTGCGACGGCATCGAGCGCATCAACATCGAGCTTTCGATCAAGAACAAGCTGGCATTGTGCGACAACCTGACTGAATTCCTGAACGGAACGCTGCCGCTGCATCGCGGCGACGCCAACCTCGACAATGCCGTACTGATCGGCGACCAGCGCCAGGCCGCACTCGATGCGGTCGGTATCGTCCGGGCGCGCTGGCAGTGGCTGCTTGATCATCTCGACCTGCCGCTGAGCCACGCCGAAGCGCAGTTTGCTGCCTTCGGCATCGCCGCCGGCACGCTCGCCAACAGGACGAGCCATCCTGTGCTTTTCCACCGGCTGCAGGATTACTCGCTGCGCGTGTCGTGGAAAAGCGAACTCAAGCCGCAGCTCGAAGCCATTTTTGACGGCAAGGTTTTCCGCCGGGTGCTCGAACGGATCGAGGCGATTCACCAGGAAACCTTGCGCGGCCGGGTTTTCGTCGCCCTGCACATGCATGCCGGCGACGGCAATGTGCATACCAACATCCCGGTCAACTCGGATAATTATGCGATGCTGCAAACCGCCAACGCGGCGGTAGCGCGCATCATGGCGCTGGCGCGTTCGCTCGACGGGGTGATTTCGGGCGAACACGGTATCGGCATCACCAAGCTGGAGTTCCTGAGTGAAGCCGAAATCCAGCCCTTCCGCGATTACAAGGCGAGGATCGATCCGGACGGGCATTTCAACAAGGGCAAACTGCTCGCCGGCGGCGATCTGGCGAAAGCCTATACCCCTTCGTTCTCGCTGCTCGGTACCGAATCGCTGATCATGGAACAATCCGAGATCGGCGACATCTCGACGCTGGTCAAGGACTGCCTGCGTTGCGGAAAATGCAAGCCGGTCTGCTCGACGCACGTGCCACGCGCCAGCCTGCTCTACTCGCCGCGCAACAAGATTCTCGCCACCTCGCTGCTGATCGAAGCTTTTCTGTACGAGGAGCAAACTAGGCGCGGCATCTCGCTGATGCACTTCGACGAATTCAACGACATCGCCGATCACTGCACGATCTGCCACAAGTGTGTCAATCCGTGCCCGGTCGATATCGATTTCGGTGACGTCAGCATCCGCATGCGCAACTTCCTGCGCGAGCAGGGAAAAAGGAAATTCGTTCCGGCCAAGGCCGCGGCGATGGCCTTCCTGACCATGAAAGATCCGGCAACGATCCGACTGGTACGCAAGCTGATGATAGCCTTCGCTTACGCCGGACAGCGCCTGGCGCACAAGGTCGCCAAATCGTTCGGCCTGATCCAGCGCCAGGTCAAGCAGCCGCCGGCGACTCTCGGCCAACCGACACTGCGTTCGCAGATCATCCACTTCATCAACAAGCCGATGCCCGGCGGTCTGCCCAGGCGCACGTCGCGCGCCCTGCTCGACATCGAGGACGAGAGGATGGTCCCGATCCTCCGCGATCCGCGCAAGGTCGGTGCTGATGAGTATGCGGGCGACGCCGTTTTTTACTTCCCCGGTTGCGGCTCGGAGCGCCTCTTCTCGCAAGTCGGTCTGGCCACACAGGCCATGCTCTACGAAATCGGCGTGCAGACCGTGCTGCCTCCCGGCTACCTGTGCTGCGGCTACCCGCAGATCGCCGCCGGCGAGGCCGATCAGGGGCAGAAGATCACCACCGACAACCGTGTGCTGCTGCACCGTGTGGCCAATACGCTGAACTATCTAGACATCGGAACGGTGATCGTCTCCTGCGGCACCTGCATGGATCAGCTCGAAAAGTACCAGTTCGAGAAGATCTTCCCCGGTTGCCGCCTGCTCGATATCCACGAATACCTGCTGGAGAAGGGCGTCAGGCTGAAAGTTGGAGGCAGCACAATAAACACTCGCTACATGTACCACGAACCCTGCCATGCACCGATGAAGACGATGTCGGGAATCAGGGTCGCCAATGCGCTGATGGGACAATGCGTCGAACTTTCGGATCGCTGTTGCGGTGAATCCGGAACGCTGGCCGTGACCCGCCCGGACGTCTCAACCCAGGTGCGCTTCCGCAAGCAGGAAGAAATCGAAAACGGTGCAGGCAAGCTGCGTGCCGATGGGTTTGCGGGAGAGCTCAAGCTGCTCACCTCCTGCCCCTCGTGCCTGCAAGGCTTGTCGCGCTACAACGATGACGCAGGAACACGGGCCGACTACCTCGTCGTCGAATTGGCCAGACAACTGCTGGGTGAAAACTGGATGGAAAACTATGTTCAAAAAGTCAAAAATGGCGGCATTGAACGCGTTCTGCTTTAAAATAAGCTTATCTGGCTGATTTTTTCTGACTTTCTGGCCAAACTGGCTTGTTTGTGTGACTTTGTTCCTTGTAAGTGGGCCGCTATCCATCTATTTTGGAAAACTTGGGTATTTTTGCTGCGATTGGCCGGTCCTGCATGGAGTAACTAGTGATGGAAGTATCCGGTAAGCTTTTGCCATGAATGCCACGTCTCCCATGATCCCTGTATTTTCCGACCTGCAGACCGGCTGCGAGTTCGTTGCGAGCATTCCGTTGACCAACCCCGAGCAGGCGGTCGTCGAGCTTAACCGCTTTCTTGACAGTCTGCAGGCCGCGCCGCCTGATGGGGAAACGTACTTCCGGCTGCTGGAGCACGCCCGCATTTCGATCGATTTCGTTGCCGAAGAGCTGGCAAAACGCTATCTGAACAAAGCTCTTCCGCTGGCTGACAGCGAGGAGGCTGTTTTTCAGCAGGTTGTTTCACTCTGGCTTAAAACGGCACGAGCCTACGCGCATTGCGCCGAGAATGATTCCCCTAAAGGCGGCGACCCCGGTCATGTCCAGCGCATAGCCATGATCCTGCACCGCTGTATCCATCACACCGGCATGGCCATCGTTGCGCACCAGCGGGCGCGGCGCGAATATCCATCAGGTTTGTGGATTGACCTGCATGGTTACTACTGCAGCGCCGAAGAATGGGGGATCGCCACGCAGGCCATCCCGGACGCTCTCGATTCTCTGGGACGCAACACTCACTGTGCAGCGGCCTATATCAGCTTCCTCCTTGGCGACATGGCCGGCTGCTACAGCCTCTCGCTGCGCGAGCAGGCGCTGGTTCGCCGCTGGGCCATTTACTGGGCGCCTCTGGTTAGCCTGCACAAGGTCGAGCCGGAAGAAGTCCTGCCCCAGTTCGTCGTCGATCTGATGCAGGATAGCGCCTTGCGCTCGACCTCCGAGCGCCTGCCAATCGAACATCTGCGGCGTCTGGACACTTCCCGGCTGGCGATGCAGATCAGCCAGATCAGGCAACAGCTCAAGCAGAAAATTCCGCCTGCGCAGCTCACGCTGGGCGAAGACTGCACCGCCGGCCAGTGCAACCGGCTGCTTGAACATCTTTCCCGCCCGTGGACTCAGGCGATAGCCCCGCGAAAATTCCGGCGCCATGCCACATCAGGAATCACCAAGTTATGCACCGGTTTCGAGGAAATGTACTATTACATCTCGGGCAAGGAATTCGAGCAGCCGGACACCTACAACAGACAGGAATTCGAAAGGCTTTTTGCCTTCAGGCACCGGACTGATCCGCAACAGATGCTGCGCGTACGCCAGGCACAACTGGGCTACAGTGTTGAGCAATGGAACGTCGTCAACCAGTCGGCCAACGGATTTCGTCTCGTGTGCGCTACCCCCGGCAAGAAGATTGCGCATGGTCAGTTGCTCGCCCTCTGCCCGCATGACGGAGACCGGTTTTTACTGACGCACGCCACATGGCTGATGCAGGACAAGGGCGGTGGCCTGGTGGCCGGGGTCGAGGCCCTGCCCGGCATGCCACTGGCCATCGCCGCACGGCCTCTCGATCAGATGGGCGTGGACAACGGCAAATACCATCGGGCATTTCTCTTGCCGGCCATCCCGGCGGTGGGTGCCGAGCCGTCGCTGGTTCTGCCTCCGGGCTGGTTCCGCAGCTTGCGGGTGATCTCCCTATCGTCCGACCGCATCTGGCAGGTCAGGTTGCTGCACGTGCTCGACGATGGTCCGGATTACGAGCGGGTCAGCTTCGCCGTCTGTTGATTGCGCGCTTCATCTGCGCAGCACGCGTGCCGGAAAGCGTGCCGTGAAGCGGCTGCCCTTGCCCGGCTCGCTCTCGATTTCCAGCGTCGCATGATGGCGGGTCAGGACATGCTTGACGATGGCCAGCCCCAGGCCGGTACCGCCGGTTTCGCGCGAACGGCTCCGATCAACCCGGTAGAAGCGTTCGGTCAGGCGGGGCAGGTGCTGGGCGGGAATGCCAATGCCGGTATCAGCCACGACAAATTCGCCGCCGCCCTCATGGATTCGCCAGACGAGATCGATTCTGCCGCCCGGAGGGGTATAGCGTACGGCGTTACCGGCCAGGTTGCTGAACGCGCTGCGCAGCTCATTGGCACAGCCAGCCAGTACCGATGGCGTATCAATCGTCAGGGTAATTTCGTGGCGACCTGCCGATAGCGCTTGGGCATCGTCCAAGATGCTGCGCAGCATCGGTTCCAGCTCGACAGGCTCCTCGTTTGGCGTGCTGCCTCCGGACTCCAGCGCCGACAGCGTCAGCAGATCTTCAATCAGGCGCTGCATGCGGGCATTCTGTTCGCAGATCAGCGCCAGATAGTGCTTGATTTCGGTATCGTCGTAGGCACCATAGTCGTCGGCAAGCATCTCGGAGAACCCGGCAACCACGGTCAGTGGCGTCTTGAGTTCATGCGAGACATTGGCAATGAAGTCGCGACGCATGATTTCCATGCGCTCGATCCGGCTGATGTCGCGCGCCACCAGAAGATTCTGGTCTTTGCCATAGGGAATGACCTGCAGCGACAGCGTCAAGCCTTCAACCCTGCCGTCACGATAGATCAGGGGTTCGTCGAAGCGTGCCGCGTCGAGGTAGGCGACAAAATCAGGATGGCGGATCATGTTGGTCAGCGCCTGGCCGCGATCCAGCGTTGCGGAGATCGCGAAGTAGCTTTCCGCACGTTCGTTCAACCACTCGATGTGGCGATGCCGGTTGAAGGCAATGATGCCATCCGGCAAGGCCTGCACCGCCTGCCGGAAGCGATCAAGCGTTTCGGCAAGCGATTGCTGCTGTCCGAGACGGATGCGGACCCGGCGTTGCAGTCCGGCCAGGGCAATTTCCCAGGCGCCCCGTCCCCTCGGCAAGGGATGGTTGAGCGGACCTTCCAGCCAGCCCATCAGTTGTCGAAGATGGTGCAGATGCCAGGACAACAGGAGCAGCAGACAGGCAATCACCACCGCCAGACCCCAGAGCAGTCCAAAGACCAGCGCGACCGGCGCAAAAATGAGGCAGACGATGGCCAGCAACAGCCACAGCGTACGAATCCAGACCGTGCTCACGTCCTGAGCCCTAAGCTTGCGCTACGGAGGACATCATTCGGGCAGCGCCGAAAAGCGGTAACCGGTGCCGCGCACCGTCTGGATCAGACGGTCGTGTCCGGTCAATTCCAGG